>QMPB01000157.1 GCA_003648395.1 Bacteroidota bacterium | reverse complement strand
TTGAGCTCTGGAGTTATATATCTTTCATAGTTTGTTAGCGTTTGCTTACGATTCCATTCCTCAGGAACTTTATCGATATGAGTTTTGGTAACTTCAAGATAATAGCCAAATACATTATTAAAACCAATCTTAAGACTAGGAATACCTGTTCTCTTAGATTCGCGCTCTTTTATACTATTTAATATCTCTTTACTCGAAGTTGTAATATATCTTAAATCATCGAGCTCCTGATTTACACCATTAAGAATAACAGATCCTTTATTTACCATTACTGGCGCTTCAGGATTTATAGTTTTCTTAATTTTATCATACATTGTCCTACATGGATTCAGCTGTTCGGCCATACGCTCCAATGCTGGTATTTTAGTGAAAATTAGTGATTTCTTAAACTCAGGAATAGTCTCTAAAGCAAAACTTAACTGCATGATTTCACGAGGATTAATCTTACTTATCGAAACTTTTGATATAAGTCTTTCTAAGTCACCAACAGTTTTTATTAGTTCACCAATATTCTCTTCATCTTGTATCTTATTATGAAAATAATCAACTATATTTAGCCTTTCATCTATTTGAGCCTTATCTTTTAGAGGAAGCACAATCCATCGTCGTATCAAGCGGCTACCCATCGGGCTTTTGGTATCATCAATCACATCAAGAAGACTTGTTGCATCTTCATGCGAAGAATTTATTAGCTCTAAATTTCTTATGGTAAATCTATCTAGCCACACATATCTTTCAGCCTCTATCCTACTAAGCTTAGTAATATGTTTTATCTTATCGTGCTTAGTTTCTGATAGATAATGTAATATTGCTCCTGCCGAAATAATAGAATTATTCATATTTTCAATGCCATAACCCTTAAGAGATGTTGTGCCAAATTGTTTATTCAATAAATCATAGGCATAATCAAAGGTGAATACCCAATCTTCAAAAGTTGTAATATAGTATTTATCACCAAATATTTCTTGAAATTTAGTCTTTAAATCCCTGCGGATAATAACCTCCGAAGGAAGAAAGCTTTGAAGTAGTTTATCAATATACTCAATATCTCCTTCTGCAACAAAATACTCACCAGTAGAAATATCCAAGAATGAAACTCCTCCACTTTTTCCTTCGAAAAACACACTTGCCAAAAAGTTATTCTCTTTATAATCAAGTACTTTATCATTATATGCAATACCTGGCGTAATAAGCTCTGTAACACCACGTTTTACTATGGTTTTAGTTAATTTAGGGTCTTCCAACTGATCACAAACTGCAACCTTCTGTCCTGCACGAACAAGTTTTGGCAAATACGTTTCTACACTATGATGAGGAAAACCTGCAAGTTCGATAAAAGAAGCACTGCCATTGGCGCGTTTGGTAAGCGTAATACCAAGAATCCTTGATGCTTTTATGGCATCTTCGCCAAATGTTTCATAAAAATCACCTACTCTAAAAAGTAATAAAGCTGTCGGATGCTTAGCCTTTATGCTATTATATTGCTTCATCAAAGGTGTTTCCTTTACCTTCTTTTCTATCTTCTTTGCCATTATTCAAAATTAGGAATTTATGATGTTGATTCTCAGAAATCTTTTTAGCTTTTTTAAACAATTATTAGCGACTTATTAAGAATAATAATTACTCCTTATATTTCTTAATAAGCTCATCTGCCAACTGATAAGCACTAGCAGTGTTTTGAGTAATTTTTTTCTTGGCCTTAATAATATTATTTTGCATTTCGTCGTTATTATAGAACAAAGCCTTAAGCTTTAGTTCAATTTGTTCGTAAAGGCGTATAATTTCTTGATGTTTTCTATTTTCTTCAAAATAATTATTTGCTTTAGTATATTCTACATATTTCAGAATTAGTTTCCATACTTCATCAATATTAAAGTTAGAAATAGCTGAGCAAATACCCGCAGTAGGCACCCAGCCAGAGTCTGGCACTGGGAATAGATGCAAAGCATTCGAATATTGAATTCGAGAGCTCTTAGCCTTTATAAAATTATCACCATCGGCTTTATTAATAAAAATAGCATCGCACATTTCTATAATACCACGTTTAATGCCTTGTAGCTCATCACCCGCTCCTGCTAACATAAGCAGCAAAAAGAAATCTACCATAGAATGAACAGCGGTTTCGCTTTGCCCTACTCCTACAGTTTCAACCAATATAATATTAAACCCAGCGGCTTCGCAAAGCGAGATGGTTTCGCGGGTTTTTTGAGTTACTCCTCCAAGAGAACCAGAGGAAGGACTTGGACGAATAAATGCATTTTTATCATTTGCCAATGATTCCATCCTTGTTTTGTCGCCCAAAATACTACCTTTATTTCTGCTTGAACTTGGATCAATAGCGAGTACTGCTACTTTATATCCTTGTGATGTTAGGTGTTTGCCAATGGACTCAATAAAAGTGCTCTTACCAACGCCAGGAACCCCAGTAATGCCAACTCGAACTGATTTTCCAGACTTAGGAATACACGCTTCTAGAATATCCTGAGCCATAGCTCGATGCTTATTATTCGAACTCTCTATTAGGGTAATAGCCTGTGCAAGAATTTTTACGTCATTATTTAAAATACCATTGATATAGTATTTGGCATCAGTATTTACTTTCTTCTTATTTTTTAGTTTCTCAAGAAACAAATTATTAATAGAAGAAGGCTTTTCAATTCCAGCATTTACTTTTAATGAAGTACCTATTTTCTTTTTGATTGCCATGGTGTTTTACTTCTATTTTAACATCTCCATTAATTCCATTTCTAGCGAAGGATCAGCTATTTCAACAATTCTACCTACCTCATTTCCTTCACGATATACAATAAATGTAGGTACTAATTTAACTCCCATTCTAACAATATCTATTTTGCTAAATTCCTTATCTCTATTTACAGCTATTATTGTAATATTATCATCTGATATATCCATTGTTTCCATTATTCGTAGAAATTTTGGGACTTCACGATGTGAATCAGAACACCAAGAGCCAAAAACTATTTTAACACTTATGTTTTCTGTATTAGCGATTTGTGCAGTAATGAAGGTGTCAACAGAATAATTTGTTAGTGATTCACTATAATATTTAGAAAATACTAATGAACTAGCAAGTCCCTCTGCAGTACAATAGCCATAAAGGATTTCTGTATTAAGTGTAGGATCAATAATAGTTTGATTCACTAATCTATTTGCTTTATCTTGTGCATTAACATTAAATGTAGTATAGCTAAATGCAAAAACTATAAGAAAATAATGAAGTTTTTTAAATGTTTTCATAGTATAAATTATATTTACCAAATATAGGAATAAAGACCATTGCAAAACCATAAGGTTTTATAATAAGGTCCATCGCTGTACTAATACATCTTTTGTATTATAAATTGTTGTAATCTTATATAGTTCCTTATTAAGTTTATCAGTATTTTGTTTTCTACCATTATAAAAATACACAACGTAAAAATCTTTTACCTTCACTCCTTCTATATTTTTTAACCAATCAGCAACTGCTCCATCAGTTAATAAATAATACCTATCAGGGTCATTTACGTATGTTAGTATACTCTTATCAATGTGCTTAAGTTTCTCAACGGTGTCCTCAATTACATACTCCTTCGAATTATATTCCTTACTATCATCAGTTTTTATTAAATGCATTCCAAACTTTGCTATATGAAGCACTATAAGTATCGAAATCGTAATAACTTTTGTTTTATTCTTTATGTTTTCATTTTTTACAAAGCTAATATACAACGATATAGCAAATAAAATATATACAGGACTGATAATACGATAATATAAAGGAGTGTGATCGTAAAAAGTATTGGAAATAAATAAGAATATAAAATATGTTATTGGGTAAAGTATCAATAAATAGTCAAAACTCTTATTCACTTTTATTAAAACCTTTGCCGAATATATTAAACTCAAGATAATAATTAGTGCTCCTATGATATAACTTGCAATCAATCCCAAATCGTTTACAGAAAGGCTTGTGGTAAATTTTGAAGTTGTTGTTAGCCATTCTTGATAGTATTGCAGTGGCATAGGATGAAATGAAACATCTCTTCCTGTAGAACTATTTACTAGTAATATATTTCGAATCGACCAATAAACAAATGAAGTTGAGGATAATAATCCAAGGATAATGATGTATTTTATTCTAGTAAATACTCTTTCTTTTGATAGAGTAATCCATATATATACTACAGCAGTAATAATTAGACTTATACCTATATATCTAATAAGTATTGAGAATGAAATTAATATGGAAGATATAATTAACCATTTTATACTCAGTTTATTAACAAATAAATTAAGAGTATATAATGCCAAGAAACTCAATAGGATATACAAAGGCTCTGTCCATGCCATTTCATAAATATCGAAGAAAGATAGATTAACTAATATAAGTAATTGTAAAGTAATAATACTCAATGTTGAGATATACGATCTAAAAACCAAAGCAACGGCAAGCAGAAAACCGTATAATGATAGAGCATTTAAAAGGCGGAAGGAATTATAAAAATCATTAGTAAAGGCATTAAACACTGTGAGTCCCATCGACATTCCTGGAGGATAATGCGTCATATATTGTAAAGGAATTCCATCCAATATACTTTTGAACTCTCCTGTATCAACAAAAAGTTGTGCTGCAGAGATATAAATCATAGAATCGGGAGTAATTCCAATTCCAAAACGACTTATAAATACCAAGAAAAAGAATGCCAATATAGGCACTACAAAAAAATAGGCTGTAGATAAAGATCTTCTCATTGATAACAAAAATAAACAAAAAAACCGCAAGCTAAAAGCCTGCGGTTTATTTTTTTTATGGTAAAATATAATCTATTTTACAGCATCAACAATTGCTTTAAAAGCTTCAGGATTATTCATCGCTAAATCTGCTAAAGTTTTACGGTTGATGTCGATACCTTTAGCGTGAATTTTACCCATAAAAACTGAGTAAGATAAACCTTGCAAGCGTGCACCAGCGTTGATACGTTGAATCCACAATGCTCTAAAGTTACGTTTTTTAACTCGTCTGTCGCGGTAGGCATATCCCATACCTTTTTCCCAAGCATTCTTGGCAACCGTCCAAACATTTTTTCTGCGCCCGAATTGACCTTTAGTCAATTTCATCACTTTTTTTCTGCGTGCTCTTGAAGCAACCGCATTTACTGATCTTGGCATTTCTTCTTAATTTTTCTTGTTTTAGCGTCCTTAAATCAATAAGAAACTTGTTGGCTAAAAACAATGGTTAAACATTAATTTTCTATAAGTAATATTAAAGACTATTTTGCTGAGCAAAACAATCATTAAAAATTTACTTAGTAAGCAATCTTTTGATATTTTTCTCATCCGCTTTAGAAACCAAACCAGTATGCGTAAGATTACGCTTCTGTTTTTTGGTCATCTTAGTCAGGATGTGACTTTTAAAAGCATGCTTTCTTTTTACTTTACCGGTACCTGTAAGAGTAAATCTCTTTTTAGCTCCGGATTTTGTCTTCATCTTTGGCATTACGCTCAAATTTTAAGTTAATTAAACCTCTATTTACTTGTTTTGGGTGTTATAATCATAATCATACGTTTACCTTCAAGCTTTGGCATTCTTTCTACCTTACCTACTTCCTCAAGCTCTTGAGCAAATTTCAACATAACTATCTCACCTTTGTCTTTATATACAATTGTTCGTCCTCTAAAGAAAACTTCAACCTTTACTTTTGCACCATCTGTAAGAAATTTCTTAGCATGTTTAAGCTTAAACTCAAAATCGTGATCATCAATATTTGGCCCTAAACGAACCTCTTTAACAACAACCTTTGCTGATTTTGCTTTAATCTCTTTTTGCTTTTTCTTTTGTTCGTAAAGAAATTTCTTATAATCAATAATTCTACAAACTGGGGGCGTTGCCTTTGGTGATATCTCAACTAAATCTAGCTCCTGATCTTCAGCTATACGCTGAGCATCACGTAGATTATATATGTCTACTTCTACATTCTCACCAACAAGACGCACCATTTGTGCTCTTATTTCTCCATTGATCCTATGCGGGTTTGTTGGCTTTTCGTATCTAGCTCTACCTCGCCTTTTAAATCTTTGTGCTATAGTAAATTCCTCCTATGTTAATTTATATTAAATTCTAAAATTGTAAGGCTTCGTTTACCTCATCAGTAATGATTTTTGCAAAATCTTCAACTGATAATGTACCTTTATCACCTTCACCTTGCCTACGAACAGACAAAGTGTTTGTCGACTCTTCCTTCTCTCCAACAATTAGCATATACGGAATACGCTGAATTTCAGCGTCTCGTATCTTTCTTCCTGTTTTTTCAGATCTAAAATCAACGTGGCTGCGAATATCGTAATTTTTTAGCATACTTTGAACTTTTTCTGCATAATCATGAAACTTTTCGCTAATAGGTAAAATCCTTACCTGCTCTGGTGTTAACCAAAGAGGAAACTTACCTCCTGTATGCTCTATTAGTACAGCAACAAATCTCTCCATTGAGCCAAATGGCGCACGGTGAATCATTACTGGGCGATGCTTCTTATTATCTTGGCCAATATACTCTAATTCAAATCGTTCTGGTAAATTATAATCCACCTGAATAGTTCCTAACTGCCAACTTCTACCAATGGCATCGCGTACCATAAAGTCCATTTTAGGACCATAGAAAGCGGCTTCACCTTCTTCAATAATATATTCTAAACCACTTTCTTTTGCTACTTCTATAATTGCATTCTCAGCTTTTTCCCAATTTTCGTCGCTACCAATATACTTTTCAGGGTTATTTTTATCACGAATAGATATCTGAGTAACAAAATCCTTAAAATCTAAAGCGTTAAAAATACGTAGTACAATCTTTATAACTGCATTAAACTCATCTTTAACTTGATCAGGGCGACAGAAAATATGTGCATCGTCTTGAGTAAAGCCTCTAACTCTTGTCAGACCATGCAATTCACCACTTTGCTCATAACGATAAACAGTGCCAAATTCAGCATAACGAATTGGAAGTTCTCTGTACGAATGTGGTTTCACTTTATATATCTCACAATGGTGAGGGCAATTCATAGGTTTTAAAAGAAACTCCTCCCCTTCATTTGGAGTAGTAATTGGGCGAAACGAGTCTTGACCATATTTAGCATAATGACCAGAAGTTACATATAATTCTTTATTTCCAATATGTGGAGTAATTACAGGCTCATATCCAGCATCCTGCTGCACCTTTTTAAGAAAATTTTCTAAACGCTCACGAAGCTGTGCTCCTTTTGGCAACCATAGTGGTAATCCTTGACCAACTTTTTGTGAAAATGCAAATAATTCAAGCTCCTTACCAACCTTACGGTGATCACGCTTTTTCGCTTCCTCAAGCATCTCTAAATGATGAGTTAGTTCTTTGTTTTTAGGAAATGTAATTCCATAAATACGTGTCAGCTGCTTACGAGTTTCATCACCACGCCAATACGCTCCGGCTATACTTAATAGTTTTATAGCTTTAATATGACCTGTATGAGGCAAATGCGGTCCACGACATAAATCTGTGAAATCGCCACATTGATAAAAAGAAATTGTTCCGTCCTCTAAATCTCCAATAAGCTCAGTTTTATACTCATCGCCTTTATCAGTAAAAGTAGTCATTGCATCAGCTTTGCTTACCTCAGTACGAGTAAAAGTTTGCTTTTGCTTTGCCAATTCTTTCATCTTTTGCTCAATATTAGGCAAATCTGCATCAGTAAGTTTTATTTCACCAAAATCAATATCGTAATAAAAACCATTTTCAATATCTGGTCCAATACCAAATTTTGCTTCTGGATATAATATAGAAATAGCCTCAGCCATTAGGTGAGCTGATGAGTGCCACATCGTTGATTTACCCTCTTTATCATTCCATGTTAGTAACTGAAGCCCACCATCTTGCGTAAGTGGCAAAAGTGAATCAATTACATCTCCATTAAATTTTGCAGCAAGTACATTACGGGCTAAACCCTCACTAATGCTTTTTGCTATATCCATTGATGTGGTTCCTTGCTCTACTTCGCGCACCGAACCATCAGGTAGTGTTATATTTATCATACTTCTTTAAAACTAAATTTTAAGTGCACAAAGGTAATAGTTTTGTTGAAATTATATATAAGTTTTTTTAGAAATAAATCAAAAATAAAAGCATAAGTTTATAGGTATAGTGCAATATGTGTTTATTGCTTATTAACACTCTAGATATTCTTACCCTATGGTTTTATAATTCTAGCTTATTATTGATTAACTTATGATGAGCAAAGTGCTGAAATATTGGCAGACAGCATAAAAATAGAATTCTATATCTTAATCATTTCAAAATCGCCACTTTGAGTTAAATAATACATCTTATTATCATAAACTCTTATCTGCTTTATATTCTGATTAGGTAGCGCAACAGTATCTACTTGTAGACTTATTGGATTGAAAACAAAATTGGTATCATTTTTAAGCATTAGCCAATTATTATCATCAATATAAAAATCATCAATATTAGTAAAAGGCATTTGACGAAGAAAGCCTCCATAGCGGTCAAATACAAATATTCCATTTGCATTATCACGTAAATATAATGAATTATTGCGCTCAATAATTTGTATAGGGTCAATATT
>QMPB01000156.1 GCA_003648395.1 Bacteroidota bacterium | reverse complement strand
GTGGCAGAATTTGTTTTATCAAAAACATAATCATTTTCAACCACCTGAAATATATTATTGAATGGGTCTTTCAAAAAGAAGTGCTTTTTACCCATTGGATCCATAACCAATTCACTCAATAAATCTAAATTTTGAGCTTTCATAGTATTATATGCAGCCTCTACATCAGAAGTTTTTTGTTTGCCAATGAATATTCCTAAGTCACCCAATTGAACTTCAAACTTTGGTTTGGCAGGGGTTTTTCCCGTATGTTGCCAAATCTCAAAACCTCCTCCAGATTGTAAGTTTATAGCCAAAACAGCATGACGAGGTCGAGGTTCTCCTTCGGTATAAAACTTCATCAACTCAGCTACCGCAGCCTCTTCAAAAGCTTTAATATCCATACCAAAATACTTGCGATACCACGCCCATGCTTGATGTACATTTTCTACTCCTACTCCTATTTGTTGAATTCCGTATATTATTTTATCATCCATTATCTTCTGTTTTTGGAGGTTATTCTTAACGAAAGCAAATGTAGTAAAATACATTGTCAAATTATTTAAGTTTTATCTACTTAATAAGATAGTGTTTTTATTAGTATTTTTGTTATTCTCTTATTATAAACAAACCCATGAAAAAAACTTTGTTTTTTCTTATTATTGCATACTCCATATCCTTTGTGGCTTGCAATAAAAATAATAATATGGAATATCAAAGTGGAGGTATTGTTTTAAATTTTGACGACCATTATGTTCAAGAATGGATGAGAGCCGACTCATTACTTAAAAAGTATAATTGGAAAGCTACATTTAACGTAACTATGATAAAGAAACTAGATGCGCAACAAATAGAGTGGTTGCAGTATTTAGAGTCAAAGGGGCATGAGATTGCTAACCACGGACTTAATCATAAAGAGGCTGTAGAATATATTTCAAAATATGGAATGGATAAATATTTGAACGATGAAGTTGATTCAATGACATATCTTATGAACCAAAAGTTCAATAAAATAACGTCCTTTACATATCCAGGTGGGAGTAGAAATAAAGAAATTGATTCAAAACTGTTTGAGCGATTCAGTATTCTAAGAGCAACAATTTATGGCACAGAGGTTCCTAAGAAACAAAGGTGTTTTTTCAATGGCTCGCACTTGGTTTTTGCTTTAGGAATAGATGAAAATTACGAACATTATAGCAAAGGGTATTTAGAAGAATTGCTAAAATATACTAGAGATAACGACTATATTTTAATATTATACGCTCATCATATTACAGAATCTGTTGATGGAATATACCAGATGAAACTATCTACATTAGATTATATTTGCGATTATGCGAAAAGTAATAATATAAAGTTTATGACATTATCTGACTTAGCAGAATTATAATCTAATTTGTTTTAATTCTAACTTTGAGATTCAGAGCTTTAAATTATTTAAACCTATAAACAAATTTAACACTTTAGTAATTTAATAATTCATCATTTTAATATTTAAGTAATTTACCAATTAACATTTCCCCTATCTTAGCTTTTTAGAATTTTACAATAAACAAAGAGTATGAAAATTAAAAGCATAGGAGTATTTTGTGGATCAAGCGTTGGTGCTAAACCCATTTATTCTCAAAAAGCAAAAGAACTTGGTGAGCTTATGGCTTCTCAAAACATTGATTTAATATATGGTGGTGGTAATGTAGGGCTTATGGGCGTTATTGCTGATGCTACTCTATCCAAAAAAGGCAATGCCATTGGCGTAATGCCTACTGCTTTGCTAGAAAAAGAGGTTGGACATGAGTCGTTAACTAAGATGCATATAACAGAAAATATGAGCGACCGCAAAAACTTAATTACTGATCTTTCGGATGCTTTTATTGCTATGCCCGGTGGTTTTGGAACTCTTGATGAGGTAATGGAGGTATTAACTCATTTTCAGCTAGGATTTTCTGAAAAACCTGTTGGTTTCCTTAATGTTGATGGGTTTTATGATTCTGTAATTACCCTTTTTGACCAAATTCTTGACGAGAAATTTATGAAAGCAGAGCATCGTAATAATGTAATTTTTGAATCGGAACCAGATGTACTGCTCAAGGCTCTTCATGAGTTTAAACCACATAATGTAGATTCGAAATGGATAAAGGATTTGAAAAATAAAAACACATATTAGTATATGAATGTAATAGGAATAACAGGAACTTTAGGAGCAGGAAAAGGTACTATTGTAGATTTACTAAAAGAAGAATATAATTATAAACACTATTCTGTTCGCGATTATTTGATAGGAGTAATTCAAGAGCGGGGTATGGAGGTTAATCGCGATTCAATGACTATTGTTGCAAATGAGCTTAGAAGCAATAATTCTCCTTCATTTATTACTGATGAATTATATAATAAGGCCATAAAGAATAATGTAAATTGCATTATTGAGAGTATTCGAACTCCTGGCGAAATTGATTCGTTACGAGCAAAGGGCTCCTTCTATCTGTTTGCCGTAGATGCCGATAGTAATATTCGCTATAATAGAATACAAATTCGTAAATCAAGCACCGATAATGTAGATTATAATACATTTATAGCCAACGAAGAGCGCGAAATGAATACCAACGATCCCAATAAACAAAATCTTGCAAAATGTATTTCAAAGGCTGATTTTGTTTTTAATAATAATGGAGATTTAGATGAACTAAATAATAAGGTTAGAGCGGTGATTTCTAATATAAATAAATAAGACAATATTCTCCTACAATTATATAAAGAACGCATTTTATAAAGTAAAACAGCATCATGACGAAAGAAGAAACAAAGCATATACGCCCATCGTGGGATGAGTATTTTATAGAATTAGCCGATACTGTGGCACGACGAGCAACCTGTGATAGAGGACGTAGTGGCTGCGTTATTACTAAAGAAAAGCAAATACTAGTAACCGGCTATGTTGGCTCCCCAAGGGGGTTGGCTCATTGCGACGATGTGGGGCATTTATTTAAAAAATTAATTCATGAGGATGGCCACGTTACTCAACATTGTGTTCGTACTGTACATGCCGAACAAAATGCCATAACTCAAGCTGCCCGCAGAGGAATTGCCCTTGACGGCTCTACCCTTTATTGCAGAATGACTCCGTGTAGAACTTGTGCAATGCTAATTATCAATTGCGGTATTAAGCGTGTGGTTTGTGAAAAAAAATACCATTCTGGAGAAGAGTCTGAAGCTATGTTTAAAGAGGTTGGCCTTGAACTGAAGTATATGAGTGAAGAAATTCAGCAATACGCTGGACAAAAGGTTGATAATTCTGACCTTTTTAAGGATAGAGATTAAGAAAAGAAATCAAAACTAAATTCAATCTTTTTACTATTGTAAAAATAACTAATTTTGTAAAAACTGTATAATATATGACTTGGAATTCTGACAAAACATACAGATTAATAGGTGTTATTCTATTTTCGGCATTCATTTGGTATTTTACTTCTATATTAGTCTATCTAATATTGGCCTCACTAATCGGAGTAATTTCTCAACCCTTAATGCGTTTATTAGGAAAAATTAAAATCAAGAAAAAATCTCTTCCAAACTCAATAAGTGCCGCCATTAGCATGATTGTTATGCTATTGATTATAACGGGTTTTCTTGCAATACTTATTCCCGCTATTAACTCACAAACAACGGCTCTTATGAAAGTTGATTACGTCTCCATAGGTGATAATATTGGGGAAAATCTTCAATTATTAGAAACTAAACTTCGCCAAATTGGCACCCTTGATGAGACTGAAGAAATTGAACATAGAATTGGAGAAAAACTTAAGGATTTAGTTTCAAGTATTCAATTAAACAATGTTTTTAGTGGATTAGTTAGTACTACCGGAAGTGTTTTTATGGGAATTTTCTCCATACTTTTCCTTTCCTTTTTCTTTATACAGGATAATAAGTTATTTACACGTATTGTTATGCTTTTTATTCCTGAAAACAAATACAAGCAAACAAATAATATTCTTGAAAAAATAAACCTAATGCTTACACGGTATTTTGCCGGAGTGCTTATTGAAGTAAGTAGCATGATGGTACTTATAACTATTGGTGGCTGGATTGTTGGCCTCGAAAACGCTATACTTATCGGTTTTATTGGCGGTCTTATGAATTTAATACCTTATATAGGGCCACTTATTGGCGCTACTATAGCATCAATACTAGTTACCATGACTAGTATATATCTTGGAGTAGAACATACCGCAGGCCTTGTTGGTGGCATTCTACTTGTATTTGCTATTGCCAATATGATTGATAATTTTCTGCTGCAACCAATTATCTATTCCAATAGCGTAAAAGCTCACCCAATAGAAATTTTTATTGTAATAATAATGGGTGGAACATTAGGCGGTCCTTTGGGAATGATTATCGCAATTCCTTTTTATACTATTATTAGAATTACTTTAAAGGAGTTTTTAGGCGACAGAATTTTTATCCAGCGCTTAATGAAAGACTTATAGGCAATGAGTAACAGCTTTTTTTGGTTTAAGAAAATTATTTCTGTACTTACTTTTAGCCGCTTATTTAATGCGGTAGCTATTTATTATAGTTACTTTTTTAGTATTGTATTTCATAAATATTTCCTTAAAGGCAATCCTATTTCTATTTCCATAGAACCGACCACCTCTTGTAATCTAAGTTGCCCAGAATGTCCTTCGGGCCTAAAGAAGTTCTCTAGAAAAACTGGCTCCATTAATGATTCTACTATTGAAAATATTATCCGAAAGTTTGCCAAACACCTTATGTATGTTACGTTTTATTTTCAAGGAGAACCACTTTTACATCCCAAATTCGTTGATTATGTAAAAAGACTGAAAAGAGAAAAACTAATTATAAGCACCTCAACAAATGCACATTTTCTTACTGATGAAAACTCTGAACCCATAATAAAAAGTGGATTAGATCGGCTTATAATATCTCTTGATGGAACCGATTCCGAAACCTATTTAAAATATCGTAAAGGCGGTGATTTTAACCTGGTAATTAATAATATAAGTGCTTTTATTGGCAAGCGAAGGGCGTTAAAATCAAAATCTCCTTTTGTAGAATTACAGTTTATAGTTTTTAAGCATAACGAGCATCAGATAAATGAGATTAAGGCTCTTGGTAAAACTCTTGGCGTTGATAGCGTAAGTATAAAAACCGCACAACTATATGAGTTTGAAGATGGTAATAATCTAATGCCTGGGCTTGTAAAATACTCAAGATATAAAAAACAGGACGATGGTAAGTATAGAATTAAAAGTAGCTTGCCCAATAAATGTTTTCGTTCTTGGTCGGCAAATGTAATAACATGGGACGGAAATGTTGTGCCTTGCTGCTTTGATAAAGATGCCGATTATGTGTTTGGAAATATTAATTCTGAAGAATATTGTAATATCAATAATTCAAATAAATATACCAATTTCCGTAAACAAATACTTAGCGATAGAGCCAAAATTGATATTTGTAGGAATTGTACTGAAGGTTTATAAAAATATATAAAAATAACTCATGCGCAAGATTTTTTTAGCAATTAGAATTCCCATTGACCCACTTTCCGAAGTAATGATAAAAGAGCTTCATCGTAATTTCAATTTTATGGATGTGCGGTGGATTGAGCCAAAATATTTGCATATGACATTGAAGTTTTTTGGACCCACAAACGAAAAACGTATTCATAAAATTTCAGAATCTCTACAGGAACTATTTAATGATCAAAAATCTATTGAGCTTACCATAAGCAAACTTGCTATGTTTGGTAGCCGAGGTGCACCAAAAGTATTATGGCTAGGCATAAACGAAGAGTCACAAATGAAAGACTTTGCTAAAAGTATACAGGAAAATCTTGATAAAATTGGTTTATATGCCGATCGTCAGAATTTTGTTCCCCACATATCGCTTGGAAGAATTATCAAAACCAATAGTAGTAGTTTTTTTCAGAAACAAATGAAGAAATATAAAATAATAGAATTAAGTAGTCTAATGATAAATGAGATAGTGCTGTTGGAAAGTATTATTACCAATAAAGGTGTTGATTATAAGCTTATTAGCTCTTTTAAGCTAGGGTAATTAATTCAGTTTATCCGAAAGCAACTTCATCTCTATTGTAGGGGAAACTCCTTCGTAAAGAATATTATAAACAGCCTCCGTTATTGGAAGATAAACTTTATGTTCTTTATTAATTTCAACAAGACATTTTACAGCATAATAACCTTCAGAAACCATCTTCATTTCGGCCATAGTAGCTTTTATAGAGTATCCGCGTCCAATATATGTACCGAATGTGCGATTTCTACTAAACTTTGAATAAGACGTTACCAATAGATCACCAACATATTCGGTATCCATAACCTTACGATACTGTGGGAATACATCTTCTAGAAAGCGACGAATCTCACGCATGGCATTTACGATAAGCACCGCCTGAAAATTATCGCCATAACCCAATCCAATACAAATACCATTTGCTATGGCTACAATATTCTTAATCATAGCAGCATATTCAGTACCAGCAATGTCGGTAGAGGTTTTCATTTTCATAAACCAAGTGGAGAATAAGTCAGCAACAAATTGAGCCCTTTCCTCATCTAAGAAAGCAATAGTTAAGAACGATAACTTTTGCATAGCTACCTCCTCAGCATGACAAGGCCCTGCTATTATTCCTATATCATTGTATTTAACGTCGAAATCGGTATGAAAATAGTTTGCAACAATCTGATTAGACTCTGGAACAATCCCTTTAATAGCAGAAACAATAATTTTACCACTAAGATCTGTTACATTATTGGCTATAATACTTTTCTTAAGAAAGGCTGAAGGAATAGCAAAAATAAGAATATCATAATTATCCACTATATATTTCATATCAGTAGATATATCAATCTTTTCGGGAAGCAATTCTGCATATTGAAGATAGTCAGGATTCCTTCCATGAACCATTACGTGATTTTTGGTGCTCTCGTGACGAACCCACCAGCCAACTTTATCCAAATTATGGCCTAAGAGTTTTACCAAAGCAGTGCCCCAACTTCCTGATCCTATTACAGCTATGTTCTTGTTTAGCATTATTTGTGTTAAAATTATTATATATTTTATACTTTATGCCTTAATGCGAAATTACAACTTTTGTTGTATCATTTTTAGTAAATCTTATATAAGCTTAAAATTTACACCCTATATTATTGATTTTCTTACATAATACATTCTTAGTAATCACTTTCCTACAAGCATTTTAACACCTATAACAATAATAAAAACAGCAAAACCTTTCTTAACAATATTTTGAGGAATTGTTAGTGCCATTTTAGATCCAATATAACCACCTACAAAAAAGAATATTGCTAAAATAGCAGCATATCTCCAATTAATATATCCTTCCTTATAGTAATTCATTGCCGCCAATATGCCAATGGGGGGAATCATCAAAGCAAGAGAAGTGCCTTGAGCCTCGAATTGCGTCATTCCCAAAAGAAAAATCAAAGCGGGAATTATAATCACACCTCCTCCAACTCCAGCAAAGCCACTTAAAATACCAGCAGCCAAGCCTATTATCATAAGAATTAATATGGTAGTAAAAGTCATTTTCATTTTTTCTTTAAATCTATTTACAATAATCTGTCTATAATTAGAAATCCAAACTTAACGATAAATTAAACATTGGTTTATTGGCTGGAATACCATTTACAACTCCCCAGGCCCAATCGGCACGTATATAATAACCAAAAATAGTACTTCTTAAGCCAAGTCCATAACCTCCAACAATGGGGTCGTCTTGATTAATAATTGTAATCTCAACAGGATTTTGATAAATATTTTTCTTAAAAAGAGCGTTCTTATCAGAAAACGGATTCGGCCCAGTCCAAGCTGTACCAATATCACCAAATCCTATTATCATAAAGTTATTCCAAAAAGCAGACTTTACCGGCTTAGGACTAAAGTATTTAATCAAAGGAAATCGTAATTCAGTATTAAACAAAAAGAAATTATTTCCATTTCTTATATTTTGTCTAAAACCACGCATATTTGTTGCCAATGTTTGATATATAAAATCCTGCTCTTCGTCTACCTGCACATGAGGGTTAAACTTCGCAAACATCCAATTATCAACACCACCCATATAATATATTAATCGCTGGGTGCCAAAGGATGAACTTCCTGCTATTCTGTTTGCCCAAACAAATGATTTATGAATTTGAATGTATTTTCTGAAATCAAAACCCACAACAAATAAATTATTATTAAGATCTCCCATTGGCTGATAGTATTCACCAAATATTTTATAACGCGTTCCAAAGAGAATATTCGAGCCTCCTTTGCGAGTATTATCAAAAACATATTCGCCCCTAAGAATGGAATTAAAAGTCATTACATCAGGGTCAGAAAGCGATTTTGCAGTGCCAAAAGACTTAGTTACAGCTATATCATTACGCATACCCATGGTTACTCTAAAACCTTTAACATTATTGATTGGAATACCTACTTTAACAAATATTTCGTGGATTTTATGCAATACCAGTTCACCTCTAGAGCCATATCCTTCAAGTATGTTTCTATGGAAAGTATAATCCTTATCAATTCGGTTCTTATAATCAGAAAAAGTAAGAAAATACTCATTATTCTTAAGGTTTGGTTTTATATTAACTCCTCCTACAAGCCTATAATCTTC
>QMPB01000155.1 GCA_003648395.1 Bacteroidota bacterium | reverse complement strand
TTATCATTAGGTCTGTAATTCATATATGCATCAATATATATTGTATCACCTTTTTTGTATGTATAGCTTACTTGCTTATTCTCATCTAGAGTATAAACTTTTAAAGTTGCAGGATTAGTTCCTACCCACATCTTTTCAAAAGTTATTTTTCGAGAAGGCTTATTTGCAATTAGTTTTACTTGATATTGTACACTTTTCCCAGACATTTGCCTTCCTGCATTAAAGTGTTGTACTGTTGCGTCAATTTGCTCAAAAGGAGATGAACAAAACCATCCGAAGATAAATAGTAATATAGTTAGAGTTATTTTTGTCATAATAATTAATTTTTATTTTTTAATTTAAACAGAACGAATTGCTTCAACAGGGCTTAGTTTTGAAGCCATTACAGCAGGAATCATTCCCGCTGCCAAACCTATTATTAATGATACTATTATTCCTAAACTAATATTACCAAAGGACATTATTAAAGGAAAATCAAAGCCGTAATAGGCGATTGCCACGCCCAGAGAAACAATTATCAAGCCAATTAATCCGCCAAACAAAGATAGGAAAACAGATTCAAATAAAAATTGAAACAGAACAAAAAAATTCTTGGCTCCTAATGCTTTCTGTATTCCTATTTGGCTAGTTCGTTCTCTTACACTTACAAACATAATATTTGCAATTCCAAAACCACCAACCATTAAGCTTAATCCTCCTATAAACCAACCTGCTATACCTATGGTCTTAAATAAGCCATCAAAATTAGTAATTATAGTAGATATTTCGTTTAAAGCGAAATCATCATCTTGTGCTGGTTTTAATCTATGTTCGGAACGGAGGGTCAATCTAATATCGTCCTTTAATCGCTCAGAGGAAATGCCCATTTTAGGTGTTATTTGTATTGATGGGTCTAAGCTGCCAGAACGAAGATTTACAATATTTCTCGCAAAATTTACTGAAATTATAGCTCTGTTATCTGGAGAATTATTAAGCATATCTTCACCCTCTTTATCAAAAATGCCAATAACTGTAAGTTTACGCCCAAGAATTTTTACTTGTTTGCCAACGGGGCTCATACCTTTAAACAAAGCTTCTGAAATATCGCTACCTATAACAACTACAGCATGCCCCGATTTCATTTCCAGTGGAGAGAAAAAACGGCCATCTTTAATGTCAAAGTCATTAATAAACTGATAATCGTAGGTTGTTGCAACTATTTGTGAACTTTCTATTCTTTCGCTTTTATAGCTAATTGATTTATTAGCACTGGCAGTAAAACATACGTATTCAGCAGTTTTTGTACGTTTTCGAATGGCTTCCATATCCTTGATATTTGGAACTGGTCGTTGATAAAATTTCCACCATGGGTAGTCACCAAAAATCCATGGCCATTTTTGTACGTATATTATTTCGCTACCAAGGCTATTTATGGATGTTCTAATCTTATTTTCCAAGGAATCGATTAGAGTAAATACGGTAATTACTGAAAAAATACCAATGGTAATACCCAATAACGATAATGCTGTTTGAAGCTTATTTGCCATCAAACTCTGCACTGCGAATACAAAACTTTCTTTTATTAGGCGAATTATTACCATTATTTTTCTGGAATTAATTGTACGGTAGCTTGCACTGCCTGATGATCTGAATATCTAAAATCATCAGTTATATTTTTTACAGAAAGGCTTTTAATATTTGGTGATAAAAGATAGAAATCTATAACTGTAGTTAGCGTTTTGCCTTGTGTATAAGGAATAGAATTTCTTCTATTTGTTGGTTCATTATTATCAAACAGCCAAGTCCAACTACTAGGCATAAAGCTCTCGTCTATATAAGTTACATTATCAAAATCCATTATGTCTTCCGAAAAGTTATTCTTAAAATTTGGTGGGGATTGATTCCAATCAGCTCCAATTATTATATAATTTCCTTTTTCATATTCTGATAATACAAATGTTTTTATTTGCTGCATTTGTGCTTTTCGTAATCCGCCATCATCATAAGCCGAATTGTGAGAGTTTATCACCAATAGTTCCTTGCCATTGCTTACAGCGTAACGGTTTACCATAAAACAACGATTTAGCATTGCCAATGATTTTGGCCAAGCAAAGTTTCCTTCGAATGAATATCTAGTAGCTTTTATGGGAGTGTTTCTACTTAATGTTTGTAATCCGCTTATAGCTCCACCCATGGGTTTGTGAATGGGTAGGGGAACAAATAAAGTTTTATAATTATATGCAAAAGTAGAATGATGACCTTTAAATAGGTTTATAAAAGTATCAACTTGATTTGTATGATATGACCTTAATGATGCTTCATCAACTTCTTGAAGAAGCATGAAATCTACATATTCATTGTTTTTTAAATTTCTTTTGACACCTCTTATATTATTCATTACTACATCTACTTTAGGATATACGTTTTTGCCACCACTATAAAAGAAATCCATTTCGGCATTTAATCCACAATACCCAATATTCCATGACATTAATTTAATAACAGCAGTATCCGCAAAAATATCGTTAGTAGTATTTTCTTCCAAAATCTCCTTGTAATCAGGATTATAAGCCGTTATTGTAGCATAAGTAAGAAATACAACGGGGATAGCAATTATTATTGCTAATACTATTAATATGAGTTTAAAAAAGTTTCGCATATTGTTTTTTTTAAAGAATAATTATTAGTGCCAAATTTAGTGAAGATTGTTATACAATATTTTATTAATAATAATAAAACTAAAAGGGGTCTTATTGTTTTTCGCTCTCTCTATTAAAGATATCTTCAGCAGCTCTTTTTGATGCACCTGGGCCGCCAACTAGTTCTTGTAGAATTGAATAATCAGTCAATATTTGTTTTCGTTTCTTTCCTCCTTCAAGAGTGTTAATAAGCTCTTGGTGCAGTTGTGTTGGATTCATGTCATATTGAATAAGCTCCACAATTGCTGCTTTATTGAGAATTAGATTTACTAAAGAAATATATTTTATTTTTACTAGATTCTTTGCAATAACATACGATATTGAATTTGCTTTATAACAAACTACCTGTGGCACATTGAACAATGCTGTTTCTAATGTTGCTGTTCCGGATGTAACCATTGCCGATTCTGCCTCTGAAAGAATAGAATATGTTTTGTTAAATTCAATTTTATAATGCCTTTTTTTGAAGAAACTTTCATAATAACTTTTGTCGAAATTGGGTGCTCCTGCAATTATAAAATCATAGTTTTCTATTTTATCAGCTACATCTATCATAATTGGCAGCATTCTTTGGAGCTCTTGATCTCGGCTTCCTGGTAGCATAGCAATAAGTTTTTTGGGTTTACTTATTGCTGGGTTTTCTTTTTTGAATTTATCAATTTCATCCATAAGTGGATTTCCAATATACTTTATTGGGTAGTTGAACTGTTTATAAAATTCTACTTCAAAAGGAAGGATACTATATAGTACATCAATAGATTTTATAATTTTATAAACTCTCTTTTTCTTCCAGGCCCATACTTTTGGCGAAATATAGTAATAAGTGGAGATGCCTAATTTGCGAACAAAAGGAGAAATGCGCAAATTAAAACCTGGAAAATCGATAAAAATCACAGCATCAGGTTTATAATCCGAAATTTGGCTCTTACATTGATTAAAGTTCTTTTTAATTTTACCTAAGTTTATTATTACTTCAATAAACCCCATTATAGCAAGATCACTGATGTGTTTAGCGGGAGATATCCCACTGGCATCTGCCATTTTATCTCCACCCCAAAACATAAATTCAGCTTTACTGTCATAATGTTTAAGCGCATCAATAAGATTGCTTCCATGTAAATCTCCTGACGCTTCTCCTGCTATTATAAAATATTTCATTATATCCTATTTCTATGCTTTTATTATTTCTTTTTATATATGAATGAATAATATCAGTCAATATTTACTAATCCATAAATTGTCTAAACCTCCAGATGAAATAGATTCCCGTAAAGATAAATGTCATAATCATTACACCACGACCAGTTTTATCGTATGGAGGTTTATGAATATATGTTGTAAAAATAATCATATTTAGGAATATACTCACCAATATAATATTATGCTCTTGAATTAGAGGAATACCTTGAGTGTATTTTTCACTTAAGAAATCTACTAATGCTGTAAGTCCAAAAAATAGAATAATTGGAGCTATGGTAGATAATACCATTCCAAGAATAAATGAGTTCTTTTTTAATATTTCCATTATATAAGTTTTTATAATTCTGTTATTCAAACGATTTTAACTCTTTAATATTACTATAATCAGTAAAATCAAATTTTACTGGCACCAAAGAGACATAATAATTACTTAGAGCAAACTCATCTGTATCTTCAGCTTTATCATTAAGAAGAAAATCTCCTTTTAGCCAATAGTATGGTTTACCATCCCTTGGGTCAAGTCTTTCTTCAAAATTCTCACGCCAATAGCCATCAGCCTGTCGGCAAACCTTAATTCCATTATATTCCTTGCCATTAGCCATTGGGAAGTTTACATTCAATGCAGTTTTACTTGGTAGCCCTTCAGCTAATACTTTATTAACTATTTTGATAATATACTTCTTTGCATAATTAAAGTTGGCATCAAAACTATAATCTAATATTGAGAATCCAATACTTGGAATTCCTCCCATTGCACCTTCTGTTGCAGCAGCCATTGTGCCACTGTAGATAATATTAATGGACGCATTAGAGCCATGGTTAATACCAGACACAATAATGTCAGGTTTTCGGTCTAATAATTTATGCAAAGCAAACTTTACACAATCAACAGGTGTTCCGTTTAGGCTATATTCTTTGTAATCAGTGCTTTCCTCAATTGTATTATAACGCAATGGATTTGTTATTGTAATAGAATGGCTTTTAGCTGATTGAGCCCCTTCAGGAGCCACAATTACAACCTCGCCAATTGAACGCATAACATTTATTAAAAACCTAATGCCAGGAGCTGAAATACTATCGTCATTAGTAATTAGTATTAATGGTTTATTCATTTCTTTGTTTTATTAAATTATTCTTATACTTTTTCAATTGTTGCCAATCCATTAATTGTATACTTTTTCCCACTATTTATATCGGTACACATATATCTTGTTCTTCTTTTCTCTTCTTTAATAAAAACCCGACCTTTAAAAGCGAATTTTTTCCCAAAGGCAATATCTTCAAGATGTATATTTTCCACTTCTGATTCCGAATTATATAAATTCAAGCAGCGTAGTAAATCCATATCGCTATGTGTTGCTGCTCTTGGATTTTGCATATGTTTTCTATATACAGTTTCCAAGGGCTGAGGAAATATACCTGAATTAATAAATGGAGCTACAATCTCTTGAAAAGCTTTTTTCCATTCTACACCATGAGGTTTGCAAGCTTTACTATGCTGAACATAAACCTTATAATGAGCCATCTCATGAAGTAATGTAATAAGGAATGAGTATTTATTCAAACCCCCATTTACAGTAATTTGAGAAACCTTAGTGCCCCCATTGGAGTATCTAAAGTCCCCAAATTTCGTCACTCTATCTTTAGTGATTTTCAAATTTACTACATTACTACCAAAGAATTTCCATAACTCAGTAATTGCAGGTAATGGTACATACCGACTTATAATATTTACAAAATCAACCTCTTGCATTTATATCAACAGTCTTTTCTACCGAACCAAAACTTGGACAATCACTTCCCTTATACTTTTTACTTGAGGCACATGATGCCATTACAAATAAAATAGATATTAATACTAATAATAATTTAAGCTTGCTACTTATCATAATAAAATAATTTGGACAAAAATAATCAAAAGAAAGTATAAATATTAAAAATATCTACTTCTACAATAAAGTAAAAATAATACTATAAATGATAGTAGTTTATTAGATGTAATAGACTGTAAATAAGTATGTAATAAATATCTATATATTTAGTTTATGATAGTTAACGCTAGTGATTTTGTAGTTATGAGAAAAATAATGGATAAAAAAACCTATCAATTGTAGAAGAGAATTATATTTCATCAAAAATAATGTACATTTGTAACGTAAAACTAAGGCTAATAAATCATCATTATTTTAGATGAAAAATATACTAATTAGAGAAACGGGGGAAAGTGCTTACGAATTTATTTCGGAGTATGTTAGTGTAGATAGCCGCGATACTTTGGTAGTATCAACATCTAGTGCTTTTAATATTGATAAGCAACATCAGCAGAGTTTTAAAAATATTATAAATATAAATCAGATTAACAATATTCGAAGAATCAATAAATTCTTCGAAAGTGTTAATGCTAAGTTAGATGATGGTGGTTTGTTTATTTGTAATGTAGAAACTTACACCCTTAGAAAGAAACGTATCCTAAATAAATACCCTAAAGGTCTTAATTGGGGAATGTATACTTTTGATTTTTTTGTAAAGCGTGTTAGCCCAAAAGTTTGGGGTTTAAAGAAAATTTATTTTTTTACTACAGCAGGTAGAAATAGAGTTCTTTCTAAAGCTGAAACTTTAGGAAGAATATATTCTTGTGGTTTTGAAATCGTGAAAGAAACCCAGATTAAAGATCGACTATGGATAGTTGTAAGAAAGATAAAACAGCCTAGCTTTGATACTGATCCAACCTATGGACCATTTATTTCTTTGAAAAGATATGGTAAAAATGGAAAGATGATTAAGGTTTATAAGGCTCGTACAATGCATGCTTATTCGGAATATCTTCAAGAATATGTTTATCAAAATAACAATCTTCAAGAAGGTGGTAAGTTTAAAAATGATTTTAGAATTACGACCATGGGTGCGTTGTTTAGAAAACTTTGGCTCGACGAATTGCCAATGCTGATAAACTTGCTTAAACTGGATCTTAAAATTGTGGGAGTAAGGCCTTTAAGCGCACACTATATGAGTCTATATCCTGAAGATTATCAGGAGTATAGAAAAAAGTTTAAGCCAGGATTAGTGCCGCCATTTTATGCAGATTTACCAAAGGATTTAGAAGAAATTATTGATTCTGAACGTAGATATCTTGAAGCTTTTGATAAGCACCCACTTCGTACTGATTGGAAATATTTCTGGAAAGCGTTTGATAATATTGTTTTTAAGAAAGCAAGGTCTAATTAAGCTTTTTGTATAATTAAAAAAAATAAAATGAATTATCGTTTATTATTGGTTTTAGTTGCTATAATGGTCTTATCTGTAGGGAAGTTATTCTCTCAGAGTACACCTACACATATTACTCAAGTTGAGTTGTTTGATTTTATTGACGAGCTTGCAAATGAGCATTATATTGATATAAACTCGGTAGTAAAGCCCTATAGCAGACAACAGATTTATGCATGGCTTATTGCTGCTGATACTGCCTCAGCATTGTCAAATAGACAAAAAAAACAAATCGCTTTCTATCTTCAAGAGTATCAATTTGTGTCTCCTGATACAATAAATCCATATGGAGATACTAAGTTGAATCTGATTGTAAAATCTAGTACTAAATCTTCACTGCACCTTAAGCAATACGGATTTTACTATAAGGACGACTTATTTACTTTTGCGTTAAAACCAATTTGGGGCGTGGACTATCGAACTAATGATAGTGGTTCTGTTCGCCATTTTTGGGGAGGGCTTAGTGCCTATGCTACTGTTGGCGATAATTGGAGTTTTTACGCTTCATTACGTGATAATTCCATAACTGAAATAATGGCATTCCCAAATTATAAAACTCTTGAAGAGGGTGGTAACTATAAAATTGGTGAGGGCGGAAGACCTGGAGGAGATTATTCTGAAATGCGTGGAGGAATAACATATTCTTGGGATTGGGGAGATATAGGATTAATAAAAGATCACATACAAGTTGGGAATAACTACCATGGAGCAAATATTCTTTCTGGTCGTACGCCAAGTTATGCTATGATAAAGCTACATCTTAATCCAGTAAAATGGTTTGATTTTAATTATCACCACGGTTGGCTAGTAAGCGAAGATATTGATAGTGCAAGATCTTATAATGCTACTACTGGAAGATATAAAGCTGTATTTCGACCAAAATTTATAGCAACAAATATGTTTACATTTATTCCTTGGCGAGGAATTAATTTTTCCTTTGGAAATTCAATAATTTATACAGATTTAAATGGTCCACATCCTGCATATATGATTCCGTTTATGTTCTTTAAATCCATGGACCATACTATAAATCATGGTGTAGAGAATCAAAATTCGCAAATGTTTCTTGATTTTAGTGTTAGAAAGATAAAACACTTACATCTTTATGGAACTATTTATGCCGATGAGTTTAAAAAAGATAGGGTAGGCAATGATACTCTTCATAATTTCTTTAGTTATAAAGCTGGATTTAGGTTAAGTAATTGGCCATTTAAAGATTTGGCCCTTACAGCAGAGTTTACTCAAACAGCTCCTATGACATATAAACACACAGTTGCAGCACTTACTTATGCCACCAATAAATTTAATTTGGGACATTATTTAATAGATAACTCACGAGAAATATATTTAGCACTGCAGTATAAGCCCATTCCACGACTTTATTTAAAAGCAGAGTATTTTTATGCAGTTCATGGTGATGAATATGTTTATAATAATACTTCAGGCTATGATCCAACAAGTATACCGTATTTGAAGAATAAAACATGGGATAATAAAACTATAGGATTATATATTACCTATGAGATATTAAATGATGTATATATAAAAACATATTTTACTCATACCGAAACATATGGTTATGATT
>QMPB01000154.1 GCA_003648395.1 Bacteroidota bacterium | reverse complement strand
TGTTCCATTCTTCAGAATATCCAATAGTAATAGTTTTTTCTGAAACTATTGCTTTGTCGCTTGTGCGAGCAATAATTGAGATATTACCATCTTTATCAGCTTTTAGTTTGCCAGCTTCAATAATAACTTCACCATCTTCATTTGATCGCTCTCCTTCAAAAAGTGCCATATCACCAAAGTAACGTTTTACAAAAAAGTCAAGTTTTATACCTTGAGCTTTAGCTGGATGTCCATCAGCATCAACTGCAATAATCCTTACAATAAAACTATTTAATTCATCATCATAAGTTGCTTCTATATCTTTAATTTCACCTTCAAACTTTGGTGTTTTAGGTTTTGTATCAGCAGTAGCATCAGTAACTGGAGGAGTGTAATCGCTATAGCTTGATCGTATAAAAGCAATGATTTTCCAACGGTCATCATCAGACAAACTTCCGCTAAAAGGAGGCATTCCGCCTTTACCATTGGATATTTTGGTAAATATTTCGCCATCAGTATTAGCTTTTTGCCAATCAGTAGCTCCTAAGTTTGGTGCTAAAGGTAATTCTCTATCATTTGTAGCAGCAATATTTATATCACCATGACACATCTTACAGCTCTTCTTAAAAATGGTATTTCCTGCATCTTGGGTATCTTCATTAAAAGCAACACCAAGTTTCATATCTTTCTGCTCCGCAGTAATATTCCAATCTTGGGCTTGTACATTAGTCAAAATTAAGAGGCTAATGCTTACAAAACTTAATATTTTACTTAATTTATTCATTGTATCTTGTTTTATCTCTTAATTATAAATCTTTATGAATATCTACACCTTTTTCTTCTGCAATTTCCCAAAGAGAAATAACAGGAAATAGTTTTACGAGAATACTAATAATAAGTACTGCCATAGCAACAATGCCTAAGGTGACTGTAATTTCAAGCCCAGTAGGAGTGTAGTGGTGAAAGCTCTCAGGTACATTTTGAATTGGTAAATAAGCATGAATCATTGTTGGAACAATAATAATTACACGTTTAAACCAAGCACCAATTACAATTGCAAGACCAATTAACATCATTGGGAAAGGCTTACGGAAAGGCTTGAACAAGCCAAGAGTTATTGGTAATAATAAGCCAAAGGTTTGAGTTAGCCAAAACATAACACCATATTCACCATTCAGAGAAAATAGAGTAAAGATGTGATCAGCATCAGCAGCTTTCATTTTATAACCAGGAACTAAGAACTCATTAATATTAAAATATAGATATACAAGTCCAACTAAAACCATTAGTTTTCCCATTTTATCGAAATGAAAATCAGTAATATAATCCTCAAGTCTATAAGCTTTGCGAATGAAATACATTGCTACTAATACAGCTCCCGCACCGGCTACAAAAGCTCCGGTTACATAATAAGGGCCAAAAATAGTACTATCCCAACCAGCTCTTAAAGTTAATGCCGATAACCATGATGTTACTGTGTGTAAAGCCATAGCTACTGGTACAATTAGTATTAATAATACTCTTAATGTACTATGCAAGATTTTATACTGTCCTGGTGTTCCTACCCAACCTAATGAAAGAATATTATACATATTCCATTGCCATTTTGGAAGGTCTTTTTTCATATGGTTTCTTATTATTCCTAAATCGGGTAATAGAGGTAAGAATAATAATAGAATACTTATAAAAATATATAAGTTAACCACTGTAACATCCCAAATAATTGGTGACTGAAAACGGCCATGAAATAATAGGTTAAGAATTCTGTCGGGGCGACCCATATCTGCAACAATTGCTATACCAGCTACCATTGCAAAAGCAAGTGCAATCATTTCTGCAATTCTTGATATTGGAGTTATCCACTTTTGTCCTACTAGGCCCACAACTGCAGATATAAGCATACCTACTAGTGCCGTGGCTACAAAGAATACAAATGAGGCTATATAAACTCCCCAAGATACATAATCACGCATCCCAGTTTCACCTAGTCCATTTTGTAATTGAATAGTATAACCCCAAATAGCTACTGCAATAATAGTTAGCAGCGAGCCAATCCATATTTTATAACTCAAAGGGAATTTTGTCATCGGCGTAAGAAGATCCTCTCGGATTTTCAACATTATTGCCTCATCACTTTGTTTCTTATTTTCTGACATCTCTTTTGTCTGTTTTAAGAATTATTATTTATTATTATCTATTAACTATGGTGTCCTTTAGGCTCTTCTTCTCCTAAATAGTTCAATTCACCTTCTTTATATTCGAACATGCGATCTTTAGGAGGTAAATAATAAACACTAGGCTTAGTTCCTAATTCAGGTAGTAAAGTATATGCACCATTATCACTTAATAGTGAACTTAAGCGTACAGTTTCTTTACTAGTACCATTGGTAACTGCATCTTCATTTGCATCGCCAAACCAATATGTTCCGTTCGGACATGCTGATACGCAATATGGAAGTTTTCCAATACGTAATCTGTCAGCACTGAAAAGACATTTCGAAACTGTTCCTTTTTTCTGAGGAACATTAAGCTCCATATCATAAACAGCATTAGCATCTCCTTCATAATATTTAGGCTCCGACCAATTAAATACACGTGCCGAATATGGACAAGCTGCAATACAGAATCTACATCCTATACAACGTTCATTGTCAATAAGTACAATTCCATCTTTACGTTTGAAAGTGGCATCTACTGGGCATACTTTAGTACATGGTGGATTGTCGCAATGCATACATGGCTTTGGTTGATAATAAAAACCTGTTCCTTCAGCATTTTCTGTTTGCAATACATTAATATGATGTTGCTCTGGTTTTAAATGATGGGCTCCTTGGCATGCACTCATGCATTTACGTGCATTTTTGCATTTTGCAAGGTCAATAACCATAACAAATTTCTTGCCCGATAATCCTTCACGAGAACGAATTTGCATTTCGTTAAGGTTAAGCTTTAATTTGCTTTTGTCTCTATTTATTACTTTTCCATCGGTGGTAAGCATTGGAACTTTTTCTTCATCATCGCTCACGCATGAGCTTAATAGCCCTAAACCTGATACTGCAGTTGCCCCGCCTACACTTATACTAAACTTTTTAAGGAAGTTTCTTCGCGAGGTTGCTTCTGGCGTAATCTTCTTACTCATAATATATTAAAGTTATATTAGTTTCTTTTTTATGATGTTTTTTCTAATTGAGTATTTGATTGCGTAAATATAGGTACATTTTCTTGATATATTTCTGCATCATCTAATTTGTATTAATTCTAAATAAGTAGTAATACGCGTTCTTTTTGTTACAAAATATATTTATTTTGCTATTCTTTAAAAAATATGTTTAGCTTTGCTATTGAAATAATAGATTATAATTCTATATAACGATATAAGCTTAATGATAAAAGTATTAGTAGCAGATGATCATAAAATATTTGTTGATGGTTTAATATCATTATTAACCTTAGAGCATAATATTAGTATTGTGGCGAAGGCACATAATGGTAATGAATTGATAGAGTGCGTTAAAAAATATGATGTAGATGTTATTCTTTCGGATATTAATATGCCCGAAATGGATGGTAAAGATGCTGCAGGTATTATTATCAAAGAATACCCAGATATAAAGATAATAATGCTAAGTATGCATAATAGAACTGCCATAATAAAAGAGATGGAGCAAATGGGAGTACATGGATATGTACTTAAGAGCTGTGATAATGCAGAATTAGTTGATGCTATTAATACTGTATATTTGGGTAAAAGATATTTCTCAAAAGAAGTAAAAATAGTTCTTGATAATGCAAAAGTTGGCAGAAATGATGATGAAGAAATGCTCATTACAGCTAGAGAGCTAAGTATTATTAAGCTATTATGCAAGGGGCAAACATCAAAAGAAATTGGTCTTAATCTTGGTTTAAGTGTTTTTACTGTAGATACTCATCGAAAAAATTTACTGATTAAAACAAAATGTAAGAATGTGGTTTCTTTAGTAAACTATGCTTACAAAAATAATATAGTAGTTCTAGATTAAGTAATAGGTTATTTTAAATACTCATCCCGCCTTACTATAGCTATATAGTTGTCTTCCAAAATGTTGTATCCGTATTCGTAACTAAAATAATAATACTTCTTGTTTTTGGTAGAGTAAATATTCGTATAAAAGTCGAAATTAAAACCTTTGTCTAGCATATCACTTTTTTTCACTCTTTTCACATTTTTATCAGTAGTTAATACAAAGGCCTCCATAATTCTACGATTTTTTCGGAGTGTATAATTAACTTTTCTAATATATTTATTTTGATGTGCTTGAGTTCTGTTATTATAAGTATTTCTACACTGATCGGAGCAGAACTTCTTATCTATTCTTCCAAAAATCTCAGTATTACATTCTAGGCATTTTCGAGCTTCAGTCATAATAATCTATATTTATTAATTTTAGTATTGCTAAAGTAATGAAAATCTTATTAGATAGTAACTTTAATTATTACTTTTGCGTCAAAGGTTATAATATTTTATAATTATCTTTAATGAAAGCACTTTTATTTTTATTATTTACAATTGTTTCTATTGCTAGAATGTTTGCTCAATCTAATAATAGCCCTAACAATTCTTATTTCGAGATTGATGGAATTGTATTAGATGAAGTAACAAAAACTCCTTTAGCCTTTACTAATATTGGAATTATGTCCTCCTATAGGGGGACTGTTAGTAACGAAAATGGTCAATATTTGTTATATATTTCGGATATTGATATAACTGATACTGTTAGTTTTCATTATATAGGTTATAAAGTTAAGAGAATAACTATATCTGATTTATTGAAAGATTCGGTGGTATTGCTTCAAGAGGATATTGTTTCTATAAGTGAATTTATAGTTTATGGTAACGATATTGACGCTAAGTCTATTGTAGAAAAAGTGTTGCCCAATAGAGAGAAGAACTATAAACCTAGTCCACAGAAATTACGGGTTTTTATTAGAAATAGATATGTTACTGATATATATAAATTTAAAGTAACTCCACTAAAAAATTCTTTTAATCAATTAGATGATAATACTGCCAGGCTTATTGAGAAGAGTGTTCCAAAACAAGAGCTATCATTTACTGATTATTATGGGGATGTATATTCTAATAATGATATAAGTGTTGACTATAATAAACGTACAAAATTGTCTCCATTAAAGATAATATCTTTGAAGGATAATCAGGATTACTCTGAAATAGAAACCACCTTTGAGGACTTATTTAACGACACTCAAGAAAAGGAATATTGGAAAGTTGCATCTGGAGTGTTTAGCACTAAAGTTAACTTAGAAAATGATTCTGTAAAGTCAGATACAAGCTATAAAGTAGAAGATTATAAGAATACAATGAGTAGTTGGTTTTTAGCGAAGCAGATAAATCGTGGCAATCGTTTTTTGTCAATGGATAATGAGGATAGTTGGGAATTTTTGCATAATACAGGGAAGTATATATACACTTTATTTGGAGGTACTAGAATAAAAGGGGAGGATGTTTATATTATTGATTTTGTAGCTAAGCGCCGAGGAAGTTATCATGGCAGATTATATATTTCGTGTAGTACTTATGCAATTCTAAAGGCAGATTTTGAATATGCTGAAGGTAAAACAGGTGTTGATGTTAATATGTTAGGAATCTCATATATGGAGTCGGTACATAAAGTTACTCTTTTTTATGAGAACCATGATGGAGTGTATCATCTAAAATATCTTTTTCGCCAAGAAGGTGAAATTTTGGGGGTGAATAGAAAAGTAGAATTAATAAAAAAACGTGAGAGATTTTTATTGGATAAGACTGTTGCTAAGTATAAGGTGAAGCTAAGCTTTCGTACTCAAAATCTTAACTCTATTGAGATATTAATAATTAAGGACAAAAGTATTTCTATAAATCAGTTTAACGAATTTAAGAGTAAAGAGAGACTTAAGGTTCAGTATGTTAATGAGTTTGATGATAAAATGTGGGATGGTTATTCAATTATAGCACCAACACAGCAAATGCGTGAATATCATAAAAAATAATATTCAAAATAAAAGCTCTTATTTTAGAACTAATAGTTATTAACTAGAAGACCCTTCTTCACTATCATTACTACTACTGCTAACTGTTGCATCAGTATCAAGGTCTAATTGTTTATTATCCTTTTTAGGAGTTATTACTTTTTTAGACTTAGTTGCATTAACCTTTTTAGCTTTTTTCTTGTCAGAATCTTCACCAAGTATATCCTTTACATGTAAATCAATTTGAGGGAAAGGGATTTCAATATTATTATCAGCAAGAGCATTATATATACCAACATTTATATCACTTCGAGTTTGTATTCCATCTTCAAAACTAACCCAGAAAAGCACCCTAAAGTCTAATGAGCTATCACCAAAACCAACAAATAGTACCACGGGATTAGGATAAGGTAGTATTTTAGGGTGGTTCTTGCAAACCTCTGTTAGTAGCTCAATTACTTGATTTGGATCGGAGCCATATTTTACACCTATTAAAGTCTCCATTCTTTTCTTATTATCAGATAGTGTCCAATTAATTAAATCGTTAGAAACTAAGTTTGTGTTTGGAACAACAACTTCTGCACCATCATAGGTAACAACATTACTTGCTCTTATTCCAATGTTTGTAACCCTTCCTAATAATGTGCCAACTTCAATAGTATCACCTTCTTGTAAAGGCTTTTCGTAAATAAGAATTAAGCCAGAAACAAAATTGCCAACAATATTTTGCAAACCAAAACCAATACCAACACTTAATGCACCAGCAATAATACTAATGCGTGTCATGTCCATGCCAGCAGCAGATAATGCTACTGTAAAACCCAAGAATAGAATAAGCATTCTAGCGGTAAGTGAGATGGCTGCCGCAGAGCCTCTCTTTAATTCCTTTTTCGCTAAAACTTCTCTTTCAATAAACGATTTTATGAATTTATTTATTGAAATAGATAAATATAGAATTCCAACAAAAAGTAAAATATCACCAATTCTAAAGGAAAGGTTTCCAATACTAATTCCAGATGTTAATATGCTACTAAATTTTGAATTAAAGAAAGATAATACTTCTGATATTTGTAATAGAGCATAAGCCCATAATAAAAATAGGGAGATGTTAATTATTTTATTTCCTTTGGTTATTATACTATGTTCATTATTGGTAATGAAATTAGAATATTTTAGTTTTAAAGTTTCTACACTTGCAATTAATATACTCTTAAATATCTTTACAGAAGAAAATGCAATAATGGTTATTGTTCCTAAGTTAATTGTTAGACTGAGAGTGTAAATAGCCAAATTCATTAATCCAAATATATTTGCAAAGAAAGATGTTATAAATAGTATAATAGCTATTGGTGCAATTATGTTTGTATAATACAATAAACTATGTTTGTTGTGAATAGCATCCTTATCTTTACGTAGTAAAAATGGTGTTGTTAATGCAATTGCTAATATTGTTTCAAATAAAACATATAATCTAGAATAATCACCAAAATACCATGCAAACAATTCTATGTTGTTTAATGCAAGTAGAGTAATCATTGTAATAGTGATTTGTTTTGATCTTTTATCAAAAGAATCGGATACTATAATTAGTATCATTGCCAAAATAGCAAGATATATTATTCGGCCAACAAACAAAGGTGTGTAATGAATTATCATTAGCCACGCTAATAAAGAAATTGTTATAGATATATATAGTATTTTACTAGTAAATGTTCTTTGTACTTTTTTGAAGCCAGGAGTGTCATTATCATAACCTAGCTTTAGATAATCTTTTCTAAGTTTTACTAAATATCCAATTATTACTAATATAACTAGAAAGTATATTAATGCCCTATCCTTAATTTTTTTGTAAAAGTAGGTAAATGTTTTAGTGTTTTCATAATAAGCCAACTCTATTCTACTGCTAATACTACCCTGAAAACTATCTTTATAATCCAATGAAATAATACTTGGATTTGTTTTTTTAAACATTTCCTTTTGTTTCGTTTCTATTAGCTCATTAATTTCAGTAAGTATTCTTTCGGTATATATAACGTTTTCTAAAATATTATTTTCAATTTCTAGAAGAGAATTTATTTGTTTATTATAATCACGAATTATTTTTGAGGATGCTTTTTTGTTTTTATTAATCCTATTTAGAATATGGTAAGAAACTTTTGGTTTTAGACTTGGTAGATTTTTCTCCCATTTATCATTATTTTTTGTAAAACGATGCTGATTAATCTGGGTTTCTCTAATTTTTTTCTGAATTACAATTTGAAAAGTTCTTAATTCGTTATAATATCGCTGCCAAGTATATTGAGCACTTTTTAAGAAATAACTTGATAGTTTGGTTGATTCAAACTCGTTAAATTCCTCTCCTTGCTTAATAATATAATTATTTATTATATCAGTTCTATTTATTAAAACTTTAAATTCATCTTTATTCTTAGACGAAATATTAAATTTAGTAATAAGGTTGTCTGTATACTCAATCTCATTATTTATTGTACTTAGTTCAATAGGTTTATTCTGTTCAATACTATCTTTGGCTGTAACTATAGACTCCTGAGGAGTAAAAATATCTATTTGTGAAAAAATAGGTGTGCTTATTATTATATAAATTAGAATAAGTAGTATTTCTCTTTTAATTGGTAGAATAGGTTTTCTCATTTTATAATATTGAATTTATTAAGTTTCAAAAATACAGTTTTTTTTTATACAATTTTTTAGTAGTTTTATAATGTATTTTTTTATAATTATTGGTGAGAATAT
>QMPB01000153.1 GCA_003648395.1 Bacteroidota bacterium | reverse complement strand
CTGGAATATTAGTTATGATTTGCGACATAACAACGTTAGCTATGAACATAGCTGCCATTATTAAAATAGTAGTTATTTTTATGTCCTTCTTCATATTAATTAGATATTATTTTATCATTTTGCTTTTTAACTCTAAATTTACAACGTATTAAAGCAATCAAGAGTAAAAAAAACACTATTGGACCAATTATCACAAATACTATTATATTAATCTCCTCATAAGTAGTTCCTGTTACAGCTCCTAGCCATTGCAATATTTTCACACAGACATAAAATAATTCATTCATAATTAGTTTCTTTTAAATATTTATATAACACTTTACATAATTCAAATTTGCACTATTTCATAAGCTACAATACAACATCCGCTGTTTCGTTTTCATTATACTTGTTTTATCAATAATAACAGCTTTTGCTCCCATCTCTTTAAGCCATTTATTCCAAAAATAATGTAATTTCTCACGCTCATTCAGTGATCCATTCTTAGGGTTCACGCCAATTACTACAACATTAAGAGAAGTGAATTTACTATTAATAGCCAAAAGTCCAAAATCATTATTAACAGCTTTAATATGCCAGCTATCACCATTAAGTTTACTTAAAAAATTTGTAGAAGTATACCTATTTAAACTACGCTTGATATTATTGTTAGACTCAAAATCAAAATAACCATCTGTAAGTACATATAATGAATTATTACTATTATCAAATACACTATAAACTAATAATTCATTAAAATACCTCCAAACATCCACTCCATTATAATCAGATTTACTTTCACTATATCTAGCTTTCTTGTACAAATCATTTAGCAAAGCATCTAGTTCGTTCGAAAACTTATCAAAAGATCGCCTTTTTTCAGCAATGGAATACAACTCCATATCAATACTTAACTTTTCATTAAAATAAATTACATCTAATTCACTATTTTTTTGCGAAAGTATATGTACCGAAAACTTAGCTTTAGATTTAATAATCAAATGCGATTTTACATCACTAACAAACTTAGCATACACATTTTTTATTACTGCGATATCACCTTTAGCCTGGTTTGGCAACAATACTCTATCAGAAAGGTCTAGTACCACAACATAATTACCCTGCTTTGATTCATCTGCAAACACATTAGCTGTCAATGTTAAAGAAAACAAAATAATTAATCCCGAAATTACTATTTGTATATTTTTCATTTTTTTAAGTTTTATATTATTAATATTACATATTTATATTATGCTGCAATCTTTACTATTTCCTGATTTAAATACTCTACAAATTTATCTTTTGTTTCCTCAATAGTAGTCAACTCCATACCCAAGCCCTCTAATGCAATTAGCCAATGATTAAAGAACAGATTAAGACGACGACGTAGTGATGATTCATTAAAGAAGTTTATACTACCCTTCTGCATATTTAGCCCATCAATAGTTAACTTTATTTGAGAAATCTCTGTATTTAATAAAATCACTTTATGTTTAAATTTGCGTATCAGTTCGTTAGTTCTAGCTATAGCCAATTGCATAATCAATAACCTTTCGTTACTTAATGATTCCGAAATACCATTCTCTTGATTATCCATTAACGAATTTATCTCCAAATTATATCTATTAAGCTCCACCTCCTTCTCTGGGATAGCAATACTCTCAATTCCTGCTATTTCATTGGTAATTGCAATTACTTTACTATTTCTATTATTTATTTCTTGCACTAATTCTATTTCTAGCTCCTGCTTTGCTAGTTCTGCATCTACCTTATAGTTCATTACCACAATATTCATTGCATTCAAAAATCCAATATATGATCCATTCTGGGCAACACATATTTCCATAGCATAAGCACCCAAATCATTGCCTTTATTTTGCAATTCCATTTGTTTATTATTAATCATATTCACAACTGCTGGGCTTACATTCGCGCTTGGCAAAGAAACTTTAGTAGCTGGAACCTCTACTTGTTTAACCATTGCTATTTCTTGTTTAGCTGGCTGCTCAGGCAAATTACTGTTTTCATTATTTTTAAACATATTCTTAATATTATTTTTTATTTTCTGGATTTGAGTAAATGTGCTCATAGTTTATTTGTTTTTTTTATTTGTTATACTATTTAATTTCAATAATGCAATATTAGTATTCAACAATGCAGTCTAGCTACATTATTAGCATATTCTTTATGCAACTTTATGCAAAACCCCTATTAAAGAACTCTTTCTATCTTCAAAAACCTGGGTTTGCACCTCCACTTGATCACTTATATGCTTATTGCTTTTAATATAAGTAAGCCATCCATGATAAAATACATTTAATCTACCCTCTAATTCATCAACAGAAAAGTATGCCATTTCTAATTTAATCTTCAATGCATCAAGTTTTTCATTTAGGCTTTTTAGTTCTGCTGTCAACTTACTTAATTCATTATTAAATTCACTTATCTTATACTTTGCTCTATTTATTTTTTTTGAAAGCTCTTTTCTTTTAATCTGTCCTAATAATTTTGGATTACGCTTTTCCCACTCTTTAAAAGTAACTCCCAAAACAAAGCTCCAAACTATATAGCTAATAAAACCCAAAATCAACACTATCAACACATCATTATTAAATATCAAACCAAGCAAATCAAGCTTTTCATTAACTTGACCAGTCATATACTTCAACTCATTAATATTCCCTTCAAGTTTTACTGCAAATGCAACCTCCATCACCAATCCAATAATTCCGAAAACAATTGCTTTTCCTTTTTTATTTGCTTCCCAATCCTTATGCATAATATATGCTATAGCTAAAAATACTGTCGATAATATTGCACTCATTATTGTGGTAACTCCAAAATTTGTAAAAACAGAAATATCAAATAATGAATTAAAAAGCATTGAAAAATTATCAACAGTTGCCCCTTGCAAAGCCGCTCCAAAATCTTTAAATAAAGCACTGTACACCAACGAAGTATAAAACACATATAATCCAACGCCTAATACTACTGCAAAAAACGTAGACATAATTGCACCTACCCAACTAAACTGACTCTTAAATAAATCTTCTTCTGCGCCAGTTTCAATTCTATCAATCTCATTCTTCAAACGATCCATCTCATCTCTTTGCTCCACTATCTTCACCTCTTTTACTAACGAAATAGCTTCACCAACACTTCCTATACTTAGCTTAACAGCTTCAATATCATCACTAATTTGCTCATATTTTTCTCCTTTTATATCTTTAGTTTCTTGCACATAATTATGATATACTACATTTACAGAGTTAATCAAACCTTTAATACTACCATGTAGCTGCCCAGCTTGCTTAAATCCCCAATTCTTCAAATTAGTTTTATTATCTTCTACTTTTTGGTCGTCTGCCTTTGTAATCATTCCTATAGTTTTCATAATTTCTGTAGTTTTAGTATTCTGAATTGTTAGTTTATTATCAGTTGTTGTATTTTTAGTAGTATTTTTCATAATTTATTATTTATTGTTATATCCTTATTTTATTTATAAATGCAATATTACACTCTAATAATGCAGCCTAACTTCATTCATTTTTATTTATTAATTATAAGTAACATATCTTTTCGCCAATCGCTTTGATTTATGCTTAATCTTTTTCAATGCACTTTCATTCTTATAACAAGTTATTACCATATCCGAGTCACCAGCCATCAACACAACAAGGTTTCTCATTTCATCTTGCAAGTCTTTCTCAAAATACTTTAACTCATTATTTGTCATATAATAATACCTTAAACCTTGCTTACGAATCACATTACCATTTCGCACTAATGTTCGCATTGTACTCTTTGACACCCCGCGTTGCGACGCTCTTCTATTAGCATGTTTACTATAATCCAATCTATGCTGTTCGTCTGTATATGTTAATTGAGTATTCATAAAGCAATTGTTTTTTTTATTAGTTATAATATTTACTATTTCTATTCTGCAAATAAAGCACCGTTTAATGCAGTCTAGCTGCACTAAACTATTAATGTTTTAAATAAGTATTAATCATCACCTTCATCATCATAGTATTCATAATCATATTCACCTTCTGGCTCTTGCGTCCAAGTATCTTCTGAAGCTTTATCAATTAAATAGTCCATATAATCCTGGGCATCTGTAAATCCGTCATCAATCATATTATCTGTAAATCCACTCATCTTATTTATTATTTAATTATTATAATAATTCCTATAATGCATACAAACACTCAACGAAACCTAACCTTATTCTAATAATGCTTTCGCAAAAATTATTTAATAACTGTAATATGAAAACAATAATTAGCCTTTTCATCAATTACATATATTTCCCCTTCTTTCTGTAGATTTGATAATTCTCTCACTAAGTAATCTTTCATTTTTTGATTTTGGCATCTTTTACCATTAAATCTAGAATAGGAAATATCAAAAGAAGCACCATAACTATGAGTACTTATCCCTTTTGTTGCATTTCTATTTCTTGAAGAAAGTTGTTCTTGCTGCAAAGCTGTTCTTGTTAATGATGTTACTGTAAAGAAATCATTTTTCCCGGCAACCATAGCAAATCTAGATCCTAGTTTCTTTAGTATTTTATATGATCTTGGCGCAAGAACCTTCTTACTATACTGTAGTTTAGCTATTTCAAACCCAGCTGCTGCATTAACCTTTACAAGTTTTCCACTTTTCAATCCATCCTTTATTTCCACATTATTTTTAATAAGACCCACATAATGACGTTTTGCAACTTTACGGTGTAGTCTATAATTATCATTTTTAATACTGTACTTATTAAACGATGTTTTATTCCTATAATTATTATAACAAGCCCTTTTAACCATATGCACTTTCGACTTAATGTATGCTCTATTTGTTTTTACTATAAATGCAATTCCAAATATTGCTATAAGCATAAAACTAAATATCGATATGGTCTTCATATACTTCATTGTATTATATTCTAGTTTTTACTCTATAATTATTCCGTTTAATTCTTTCAATATTTTTACTAACCACTTCATTTTGAAGCAATATTTTAGTTTCTTTGTACGACAATGCCTTTCCTGGCCACATCCACATATATACCTCTATGCTTTGTGCTTCAATTAAATCTTTTTGAAACTCTAGAGATTCAATCGTTTTTTTTGTTTCTAACCCCATAATTCACTAATACTTCTTTATTTCAACAAGTTCTTTTCTAGCTCTAGTAACTGAAGTATAAATCAACCTTTTCCCCTCTTTTCCTGATGGTTGTTCTGGGTACATATACACTTTATCCCATTCTCCTCCCTGTGCTTTATGTACGGTAATGGCATAAGCGTATTTTACCTGCATAGCAGAAAGATACTCATCATCAGCTTTATTTTTCGACTCTCGAAGATCCTTATTTACTTTAAACCTTTCGTGCCAAAGAGCTTTCATTTTTTCCGAATCCATACTTTCTTCATGATTATCAATAGTATCAAGATTTATTTTATAGCTCCCTTCTAACTCCTGGCCATTATCAGTATTTATAATATATACAGTAACAAATCTATATCCAGCAATACCTTCTATTTTTTGCGACACTTTAATTACCTTAACAAATGTTCCATTCGCTATATATTTTTTATTCATGTAAAAACCTGAAGTTAGAATCAAGTGTTCGCCAACAACAATTTGATCTGTTGGATTATCGTACAACCTATTTCTTACTTGCTTATTAATATCTCTTATGGTATTATTTGTCCAAGCTAAGCATATTGATTTTTCATAACCAAACTCATTAATATCCTTTACATAATCATCAATTTGATTATTAGAGCTATCTAGTTCAGAATATTTCAACAATGGCATTAATGTATTATTATTAATAGATTCTTTTATCATTTGAGAATTCTCTAACACATAACTTCCCTCACCCTGTCTCATTACTTTAGTTAGTTCAAAAGATTTTACTGTAACACCATACTCCTTTGTCAGAAATTCCACATCTAATGCTCGAGACTCTACAGATTCTACTGGTGGCAACTGGTAACTATCCCCAATAAATATTATTTTATTATTCTCATTACCATTCTTTACATAATTCATAAAATCTAGCAATAATGAATTCTCAGAAACAAAATCGTCTGATTCACTAGCAACATCACTTAGCATTGACGATTCGTCCACAAAAAACACTTCTTTATAATCCTTTGCATTAGACTTTGCATTAAAACGAAGCTTTATTACTCTTCCAGTACTATCTTTTATCTCGCTTATAGAATATATATGGCTATGAATAGTTTGCGCATCAAAATTAGATTTCTGAGCAATAATATTCGCTGCTCTACCAGTTGGTGCTAAAAGATTAAAATCACCTAAATAACTATTAATGTATGATATTACTGCTTTCATAATACTTGTTTTACCTGTTCCTGCAGCTCCAGTTAGTACAAATACATTATCTATAGTATTATCAACAAAATCCTTAATTTGATTTAATGCCTCCTTTTGATCCTCATTTGGATTAAAATCTAATAATGTTGAAATATCACTAATTTTATTCTCTGATTGTCTTCTTATTGTAATAGCCATAATATTTTGTTTTGTTTATTGTTTTATAGTTTTGTTTATTTCTTAATTGCAAATTAACTAATGCTTAATGCAGTCTAAATTCATTTAGCTTTTTTTTACGGAATACTTTTCTTATTAAAATCAATGGAGTATCCTATAACATTTCTATTATCCAACCGACCCCTCTCTATCATAACTGTTAATTGCATTGTAAAATCAAGCCATACACTTGATGATTTTTGATAATAATCTGCCATTATTTGACCAATTTTATTATTAAAAGCACCTTTTGATAAAAATACTAATACAGACTCTATAACTATATTACTATCCATATTTAGCTCTTTAGATAAAAAATGAAAAACAACAACTTCATCATACACAACGGTTAGATATCTTTGCCCATCATCAGTTTCATCAGCTAATGCAATTATTTCAAATTCTCTACGAAGTTCTGCTTCTGTGCTAAGTACACGAGATTGGCTCATCGAGAAATTACTTATTAATAACAATAAAGACATTATTATTACACGACTTAGTATTTGAGTATTGTTATTAGTATTTTTCATATTATTTTTGTTTATCATTAGTTTTTTATATCATTTATCGCTCAATCTAAAATTTTAGTATTCACTTTAGTTAATCCTATAACTGGCAATCTTTAATTTTTTCTTTTCTTTTAAGAAATAGATATAAGCACTCACATTTTTAATTTTATCATAAGCAAGCTCTCGCCCATCTTCTAGTTTAATATAAACTGTTGAACCACCAGGATCTAAAGACAATGGATTAGTTCTATATTTATCAGCCACGTAAAGAGTATTATTATAATTTGAAGTTCTCATATCTTTATTTTTTATATTTATTGTTTTGATTTCTTAATTGCAAATTAAATACTACTTAATGCAGCCTATATTCATTGAGTTGTTTTGTGTTTTATTATAAGCCTAGCTCACTCATTAGATCCATAGCAGCTTTATTTTTTGATTTCTTATTCGTAGCCTTTCTCTTTTTACGTTTTTTCACATTAGGCTTCTCTTCTGCATTACTTATTAAATCAAAAATATACTCTTCAACTATTTCTTTTCCTAAAGACTCTTCATATATTTTTTCGCCATATTCAAATCTTACTTTCTTCACTATCTTATTATTAATAAGTACATTCACATTCTCCAGGTAACACAACCCATTTTCATACACTAACACCTCTCTATAGCTAATACTACCCAACACTACACTATTTAATGCCAATACCGTTTTCATATCTTTAGTTTTAGTTTATTTCTATTCCTATTTCTTCAGCCCAACTCAATACCGATTTGTAACTTTGTTCATAATAAGCAAGCTTAAGCTTAGAGTCTACCAGTTGCCGAGCCGCCTGCTCATCATAAACACTACTATTTTGTTTTGATGCGTCTTTTAGCATTTTTAGTAGCTCCTTTAACACTATTCGCCTAACAACCTCCCTAGAGTATTTAACACCATTGGCTACAGGAAAATCCACCAGAAGTTTATTCTCTTGATCATAAACTCTTACCCCACTCAAAAAAGTAACACCTGTTCCAGCAGCAATAGTTTCAGCAATTGTAAGGTTTCCAAATTTTCTTAACCCCAAATTATGCTCAAAACCTGTTTCACCTAAATGGCTACCTATTATTGAAAGGCCTGTACTATTATCATTTTTTATTTCACTCTGTGCTGTTATTATTTCAGTATTTTTCATAATCCCTCTCAATTATTAGTTTAAATATTTTCTTGATTGCTGCTCTACTAATTCTCTTTGATCAGTTTGCATTGCTCTTCTAATTACTTTCGTCACTTGAGCTCGTGCTTTATCTTCATCCAACTCTACATCTTCTGATTCAGCAGCTTCAATCAACACTTCCATCAACATAGTTATAGAATTGCACTCTACAGTATTCTTAGAATATATGTGACTATGAAAATCTCGTTCTGCTATTATTTGTTGATTCTTTGTGGAAAAAATCCTAATTCCATTCAAAAACGTATGAGCATAACCTTGACCAACATCTTCTTTAATGATTATCCCCTCGGCAAATCTCACTGCATTAAAATATGTATTTCCCGCTGCAGACGTATATCCTGTAGATAAAAATGCATTAGCTTTATCTGAATAATTTACATCACCTTGTACTAGTCCGAATTGTTTTAATATTATTGATGTATTCATAATTTTTGGTTTTAATTGTTAATATCTCTATTTGTTGATTGCAAATTAAACACTGCATTATGCAGCCTAGCTTCACCCAGATTATTTATCCTAATATTATTATCTCACGTACATCATCACCATGAATTGCTGCTGCATAAGATT
>QMPB01000152.1 GCA_003648395.1 Bacteroidota bacterium | reverse complement strand
TAGTTATCGGGACCGCCACCTGGGCATTTATGTTGTGATGACTCAAACACTTCAAATATCACTATTTAAACGCGTCTACCTTCCGATTTATATCGGAACCGATACTTATCAGAGTTGCCACCTAGGCATTTATTTTAACAGTCGTAAAACCATTATTGGTAGTAAGCCAAATTAATCTCTTAATTTGAGAGCGCAAAGATAATATTATTATTCTTTCAATTGTAATTAGATGCTAATTTTATTTTATAACTATTTTTAGGAAAAATCGTCAAAAATAGTTTCATTGTCAATAGCTTTTTCATATCTTTGTCGATTGAATTATGGAAATATCCGAAAGTTATTAATTCTATTGACGTTCAATATATAGTATATATAATTAGCAGAAAATAAAGTATTTTGCATATGGAACTCTTCCTTGAGTTTTTGTGGAAATAATAGCTTAAAAGAAAGAAATCCTAAAAGATTATTGGTAATATAGTAAGGTTAAAATATTTATGGCATTATTAGACGGACTTAATGAAGTACAACGTGTGGCAGCTGCTCATACCGAAGGCCCAAGCATGATTATTGCTGGTGCTGGTTCGGGCAAAACACGTGTGCTTACTTATAAGATTGCGCACCTTATCGAAAAAGGTGTTGATCCGTTTAATATTATGGCATTAACGTTTACCAATAAGGCTGCCCGAGAGATGAAGCTGCGTATTGAAGAAATCGTAGGCGCCGAAGCGCGAAGTGTTTGGATGGGTACTTTTCACTCAGTATTTTCTAAAATACTAAGAATAGAAGCTCAGAAAATTGGCTATCAGTCTAATTACACTATTTACGACTCTGACGATAGTAAGAGTATTGTAAGAAAGATAATTAAGGAATTGCAACTTGATGATAAAACCTATAAACCGAATGTGGTATTGAGTAGAATTTCATCTGCAAAGAATAACTTGATTTCGCCATTAGATTATAATAATAATCCTTCTCTATTATCAACAGATAAAGAAAGTGGAAAAGGACGTATTGGCGAAATATATACAATATACCAAGAAAGATTGAAACGTGCATCGGCAATGGACTTTGATGATTTGTTGTTTAATACAAACGTGCTTCTTCGCGACCATCCTGATGTTCTTATTAAATATCAACGTAGATTTAAATATTTCCTAGTGGATGAGTACCAAGACACTAATCACTCTCAATATTTGATAGTTAAAAGATTGGCTGCACAGTCCGAAAACCTTACTGTAGTGGGTGATGATGCTCAGAGTATTTACGCTTTTAGAGGTGCAGATATTCAGAATATACTTAATATGAATAAGGATTATAACTCACTTAGAACATTTAAGTTAGAACAAAACTATCGCTCTACACAGAATATTGTAAATATTGCAAATTCGATTATTATTAATAATCAAAAGCAGATAAAAAAAACCATTTGGACCTCCAATGATATTGGTGAAAAAATACAGTTAAATTCCACATTAAGTGATATGGCGGAAGGAAGTCTTGTGGCAAGAAACATATTTAGCATTAAGAATACGAATCATGCTAAAAATACAGATTTTGCAATTCTTTATCGTACAAACTCGCAGAGCAGAGCGATGGAAGATGCACTTCGTAAAATGAATATTGCATACAGAATATATGGTGGATTATCATTTTATAGCCGCAAAGAGATTAAAGATTTACTATCTTATTATCGCTTAGTGATTAATCATAATGATGAAGAGGCACTAATGCGTGTTATTAATTATCCGAAACGTGGTATTGGAAATACTAGTATTGATAAATTAAGACTTGAGGCTAATAGACTTAATATGTCGCTTTGGGATTTAATGACAAACATTTTGCAAAGCAATATATTAGCGAAAGGAACAGCCAATAAAATTAATGATTTTGTTAATATGATTAGGAGCTTTGCCCTTGATCTAAATAAGAAAAATGCTTATGATTTAGCAAATGATATTGCGAAAAAGTCGGGTGTTATAGCGACATTATATGCTGCTCGTGAGGAGCAAGAGGATATAATGCGTTTTGAAAATGTTGAAGAACTATTGGCTAGTATTAAAGAATTTACCGAAGAGGAAAATGATGAGGTTGATGCATTAGAAATGCGAACATTAGAAGTTTTTATGCAAGATATTGCCCTACATACCGATGCGGATAAAAACAATGTGGATGATGAGGATACGGTTACATTAATGACTATTCATGCTTCAAAAGGCTTGGAATTCCCTTACGTGTTTATTGTTGGTCTTGAGGAAAACTTATTTCCATCAATGATGTCACTTTCCTCAAGAGCGGATATTGAGGAAGAACGACGACTTTTTTATGTTGCTCTTACAAGAGGCGAGAAACAAGTATTCCTAAGCTATGCCGGAAGTAGGTATAAATGGGGTAATCTACAATATTCTGAGCCAAGCAGATTTATCAGCGAGCTAGATAGTAATTATGTAGAAGATAATACAATGGACGGACTAATGTCTTTTGGAAAAACACTGGAAAATAGCACATATAAGATATCACAAAAAAAAGATTTGAAAAGTTTCGTGTCAAAAACGAAACCTAAATCCAAATTAGAGAGTAGAAGTGATGTTAGTATACAAACAAATAACAAAAAACTTAAACGCGTGGAAAAGCCAAAAGTAAGATCAGGAGTGTCAAATGACCAAGCTAATAGTATTAAAGTCGGAACGGAAGTATTTCATGACAGATTTGGTCGTGGTAAAGTTGAAACTATTGAAGGACCTATGGGGGACAGAAAAGCAACAGTTATATTTGCTAACTCAGGTACAAAAATTCTTTTGCTGAAATTTGCAAAACTTAGAATACTTAAGCAATAGTATTATCTTGGGAATATATTGTGATTATTAAACTGATTCATATATAATAATGTGAAATTCAGTTAATTAGATTTTTTTGCCAATGGCAATAATATCACATTTATATTCTAATAATACAATAATAATTAATATAGTAAAACAATAAAGATGGATATAGAAAGAGATTATAATACTAGTAGGCCTATTCTGCGAATTCGTGAATATGGACGTAATGTTAAAAATTTGGTGGATTATGCACTAACCATTGAAGATAAAGATAAGCGTACCAAACTTGCGTATATTATTATTTCGGTAATGCAACAGGTAAATCCTACTGATAATGCAAATGATGAGTATTTTAAGAAACTATGGAATCATCTGTATATTATTTCTAATTATGAATTAGAAATTGAATATCCTTATACTGTTAGTAAGCACGAAGAAACAAAGGATTATATTGAACCTTTAGGGTATAATAATAATATAATTAGATATCGTTTTTATGGTAATAATACAGAGTTATTATTAAACAATATTGCCAAAGAAGAGCCTGGTGAAGCTAGAGATGGTTTAGTTACTATACTAGCCAATCAGATGAAAGAGATGTATATTACTTGGAATAAGAATATTGTTAATGATGAACTTATTGATACACATATTCGTAAAATTACTGATGATAAACTTTGTTTGCCAGAAGGTGTAGAGCTTATTTCTGCTAATGTTGTTCTTAAGAAAATAAACTCAAATCTAGCGTCTATGAAATCAAGTTCTAAAGGCAGAGGAAAATCTACTTCTAGGAGCTCAGGGTCAAAATCATACAGCAAAAAGCCTTATCAAAAAGGAAAGAGTGGAGGTGGCAAGCGCCCTTCTAGACCTCGCTAAGAAATAAATTCAAAGAATCAAAAAGGATTATTATACTATAGATATAATGGTCCTTTTTTTGTGGAAAAGATAAATACATCTTTTTATTGAATAAATATGTGATTATGTGCTAAAATAATATACATTTGCACAATTAAATTTTTTATAAGAAATGGCAAAACAAAACATTAACCAAACAGAAGAGAATCTAGCACAAATAGAGGAAGCTGCAGGACGTACAGAGAAATTCGTAGAGAATAATAAGAAGAATATGAGCTATGGTGTATTAGCACTTTTTGCAATAGTACTTCTATTTATGGGATATCAAAAATATGTATCAAAACCAGCTGAAGAAGCTGCGTACAATACTATTTGGGAAGCAGAGCAATTATTTGGTAACGACCAATTTGAGATTGCACTTAATGGCAATAATGATGTTGTAGGTTTTTTAGAAGTTATTAATGAATATGGTTCTACATCTAGTGGAAACCTAGCGCAGTATTATGCTGGAATTTGTTATATGAACATTGCTAAGAATGATACTACATCTAATGCAAATAATAGTTTTGAGGAAGCAATTGATCATTTAGAATCATTTGATAGTGACGATATAAATGTAAAAGCTATGTCGATTGGAGCTATTGGCGACTGTATGATGGAGCTTGGCGATAAAGAAGGTGCTGCTAAGAAATATATTGCTGCCGCAGATTATAAAGAAAATGTATTGCTTACACCAATGTTTCTTAAGAAAGCTGGTATGACATACTCTCTTTTAGGAAATCATGAAAAAGCATTAGAGCTTTTCACAACAGTGAAAACTGATTACTTTAAGAATTTAGAGAATGATGACATTAGAGCATCTGACGAGATTAAGAAACTAATTGCTAGAGAGAAACAATACTTAGGCAAATAGTATTATTATAAGATATATATTAAAGGTCGAACTTACGTTCGACCTTTTTTTATTAATGCAATTAGATATTTTGTATTTTTGAAAAATAATTATTAAAACATAAAACAATGGCTTCAAGTTTAAAAAACCTATCAGAATATAAAGATAGCGCTCTTAATGTAAAAGGTGCTAAAATAGGAATACTAATTTCTGAATGGAATGATGAAATTACTAATGCAATGGCTCAAGGGGCAATTGATATTATGATTGAAAAGGGAATTAAAGAAGATGATCTATATGTAAAATATGTGCCAGGTACTTATGAGCTTGCCTATGCTGCTCAGCAAATGTCGCAATACAAGCCTGTAAATGCAGTTATCTGTGTTGGTTGTGTTATTCAAGGCGAAACTCGTCATTTCGATTTTATTTCGCAAGCTAGTGCAAATGCTATTGCAGATGTTGCTCTTAATAATGATATTCCTGTAATATTTGGTGTGCTAACAACCGATACGCTAGAGCAAGCACAAGATAGAGCTGGTGGCAAGCATGGCAATAAAGGAATTGAAGCAGGTATTACTGCGCTAAAGATGATTAGTATGGAGCGCGATATGCAAGATGAATTTGACGACGAAGATTGGTCAGATTTTTATATTGAAGAATAGTGTTTTATTAAATTATAAAAAAGCCCATTAAATTATAATTATTATTTAATGGGCTTTTTTTCTTTTTAAATATAAGTACATTATTTATGTAGTCCACACTCTTTGGTGTCGGGATTCTCCCACCACCATCTTCCTGCACGAACATCTTCGCCAGGCATAATTGCACGAGTACAAGGTTGACACCCAATACTAGGATAATCATTGTCGTGTAATGGATTATATGGGATGCCATTTTCTTTAATATAATTCCATATATCGTCTTCGCTCCACTCCAATAAGGGATTTACTTTAAGCATATTGCTATTCTTATCCCACTCCACAATCTGCATATCTACTCGAGTAACAGATTGGCTTCTGCGTAAACCTGTAAACCATGCTTCTCGTCCTTCTAATGCTCTTTTTAGTGGTCTTAGCTTTCTTGTTTGACAACAAGTGTTGCGAAGTTCTATTGATTTAAAAAATAGGTTCATCCCATGTTTTACAACCATTTCTTCAACTTCGGTATTTACCGGAAAATATGGCTTAATCGTAATGCCATATTTATGAACTGTACTATCAATCAAATCATAGGTTTGTGGAAATAGCCTGCCTGTATCAAGCGTAAAAACTGGCACCTTAGATTTTATGGAAGCAAGCATTTGTATCAATACTTGATCTTCTGCTCCTAAGCTTGTTCCAAAAGTTATTTTATCACCTAAGTTATTACTAAAGAACTCTATAATTTCTATTGCAGTTTTACCTTCTAGTAGTTTGTTTAACTCTGTTATATTTTCCTTTGCAAACTTCATATATTATAAACTCTCAACAACTTTAATACTTTCTAATAAATAAGGGTCTGACATTAGAGATTTATGCCATTTTTTAGCAGATTCTACTTTTGTAGTATCTTTTTCAATAAATAACCAATCGGCTTCCAAAGGTGTTACTAATACCAATGTTGTGTCCTTATAAAGATTTTTAAACTTATTGCTCTCTTCTTTACGCTTTGCTTGATTTGCCTTAGAAGTTTCAATATTTAAACTAACTATAGTTTCATTTCTATGCTTCTTAATCGACATAGCTTGTTGTTCTATTAAATCAAAAGTTTCATTCTTTTTCAATCTCTTACCACTTGCTTTTATTATAGATTTTCTATTAGCCATATCCCTAGATTTGGTATATGAAGCTTTTGGGATTTCATCATATGGTAATCTATAATCCATCTCTGCTTCGCCATATTCAATATACATATAGTTATCTGGTAGTACCACATCTGGCTCAACGCCTTTAAGTTGTGTAGAACCTCCAGAGATTCTGTAAAACTTCTGGAATGTAAGTTTTAAAGCTCCAAATGGCTTATAAGCATCAGCCTTGCCACTCACAATATCGTCAAGGTTGATAAATCGTTGCACGGTACCTTTTCCAAAGGTTTGCTTTCCTCCTATAATTACAGCTCTGTCGTAATCCTGCAATGCTGCAGCAAAAATTTCAGAGGCAGAAGCGCTATTAGAATTAACCATTACTGCAACTGGGCCGTCATACTGAACTCTTGGGTCGGTATCGCTTAGTTGTTTTGCGGCACCAGTTTTTTGTTTTACTTGTACAATTGGCCCTTGTGGAATAAAGTAACCGGCCATTTTTACAACATCACTTAAAGATCCTCCACCATCATTTCTTAAATCTATAATTAAAGCATCTATATTCTCAGCTTTTAGTTTATTAATTTCCTTAAGAACATCATCAGCACTTCTTCGGCCACCATCCTTCTCATTAAAATTAACATAAAAAGAAGGTAGATAAATATAACCAATCCTCTTATTTGATTCAGGATCCTTTACAACTACTGATTTAGCATAAGTTTCTTCAATAATTACGATATCTCTTACAATAGCAATTACTACTATTGAGCCATCAACTTTTTTCACAGTAAGTTTCACAGTAGTTCCCTTTGGCCCTCTGATAAAGCGTACCGCCTTATCCAGTCTCATGCCAACCAAATCGAGAGGTAAGCTATCGCCTTGCGCCACTTTTAGAATTAGGTCGTTAACTTTTAGCTCACCCTGTTTGTATGATGGGCTGCCAGGTACAATATTCACTACCTTTATAAAGCCATCTTTCTCTTGTAGAGTAGCTCCAATTCCTTCTAACTGACCACTCATAGAAATATCAAAATCTTCCTTGTTTTTTGGAGGAAAATAATTAGTGTGTGGGTCAAAGGCCAGCGAAATAGAATTCATATATAAATTGTATCTATCAGTACGGTCTTGCTGATTTAATCTTCGGAAATAATCCTTATTGCGTTTTTCAACCTTGGCTCTCGATGCTTTTTCTAATTCGGCATAGGTCTTAATAACTACAGAGGTGTCATTGTTCTCCTTAGCTTTATCTTGTATTTCAAGTTTGGTTTTAAGCTCTATCATTACTTGATATTTTAAAGCTTTACGCCAGTCATTCTTTAAATCTTCAGTATTTTCAGCATAGCTATTCTTTTCGTCATCCAACTCAAGAGTTTCGTCTAAAGTAAAATCAAAAGGTTCTGCAAGAATCTCTATATAATATTCTTCAGCATCTTTAATGCGCTGTGCAATTATTTTATCAGATAAATCAAGAAAATTTGAACTTAACTGTTTTAACTCATCGTCAATCAAAACTTCATACTCTTGAAGTTTATCAATATCAGTTTGTAACAGAAATTTCTTAGTATAATCTATTCTTTCTACATATGACTTATATACTCGTTTAGAAAACTCGTCGTTCAAATCATTATGTTGATAATGAGCAAACTGAAGCCCATTAATTACAAGCTCAGTAATGATTTTCTCTTTATCTTTTTGTTGTTCAGAATAGTGCTTATAGGCTGCAATTAGCCCCAATGGTAATAATAGTATTAGTATTTGGATTATTCTTTTTTGCATGGCATCTTTGTTTTTATAAGTATTCTGATTAACAGAAATATATTAAAGGAGCGAAAGTACGGAAAAAGAGTATTCAATAAATGTTATTAATTGTTACTTTTTTGTATAATAAATGACATTTATTACTACTTTTGATTTTCTTTGTAAGACTGGGAAATGCGGCATAATAAATGGTGTAATTTATTTCTTTTTTTAGAGTAAACTTTTTATGCTTAATTGTTGTCATTAATATAATAAAGAATACAAAATAATATACATATGAGTATTAATAATATAGTAAAAATATTATTTCTTGCATTAGTTTCAGTACTATTAATGAGTACTTCATGTGAGAAAGACCCTGAGCCCGATCCTGAGCCAAAACAAGAGGCAACTCCTTATACAATTGAGGTTCCACTTGGTTTTCCTACAAATTTTATTATTCCTGAGGATAATCCTATGACTGTAGAGGGTATAAAGTTAGGTCGTTATTTGTATTACGATGGACGTATGTCAGGAAAAGCGGATGAAGGAATGCCTATGAGCTGCTCTTCATGTCATAAGCAAGAATTTGCTTTTGAGAATGGTGTTGGTAGAGGAACTGGAACTACAGGAGATATGACAGATAATGTAATGTTGCCACATATTAATTTATTGTGGATTCCTGGAACATATTTATGGAATGGGAGTGTAGCTTCAATAGAAGAAGATGTGGTTGGTACTGTATACGCGCATAACGAATTTGCTTC
>QMPB01000151.1 GCA_003648395.1 Bacteroidota bacterium | reverse complement strand
TCTTTTTTTACTAGAAGATTATACCTTACGTTGGTATCTCTATTTAACAAATTATATTTATAAACAGTTTCTTTTTTAAAGTTAATTTTAAAAGCATCACCTTTGTTACCAAGTAATAACAATTGGTCTTCCTTAACTTCAATTTTATAATACGATTTACGACTAATTGTGTCTAGGCTTGACAAAAAAGGAGTTGACTGAAATTTATCATCCTTGTAAAAGAACACCTTACCCGATAAAGTTGTAAACCAAATAACACCATCTTCAGCTATGAATATCTTAAGAATCGTATTATCTAGTAACCCATTCTCAGCATTAAAAAACTCTATTTTTGTTCCATTATATAATACAACTCCAATATCTGTGGCTATCCACAATCTATTAAGGCTATCCTTTTGTATATCAAAAATACTTGATATTGGAACCTCATCTTCAATATCAATATTCTTGCTATAATAACTCTGACCTTGGCTACTAACAGAAAAAAGAAATAATAAAAAAACAATAAGAGTCCTAAACATATGGTAAAGTTAATACAAAAGCAAAGTTATAATTAATTTAGGACTTTAAACATCATAATAAGCTAGTTACAATAAAATAATTATTGTATTTTTACAACCTTTAGCCATTATTTTTGTCATTACTAATGATTCTTTAATTTTACAATTGAGTATTATTATTTAACATCTATAAATACACATATCATGATAAAAACAAAAAAACGTATTACACTTAGCCTAATTACTCTAATACTTATTACCTTAAGTTCATTTTCAAATAATAATGATTGGAAAAAATATAAAGAAATAGATGGTGTAATAATTTACTCTAAAATAACAAAGTGCAATACAGAATATAATACTGCAATAAATGAATATATTGTATTCAAATACGTGAACACCAACAGTTATAATATAAGAATAAGTTGGAAGCTAAATCTTTGGCACAATGACATTTGTAGATCATGTGATTTACAATCTCCCAATGAATACGAAATAAGTCTTGATATAAAAGCTGGTCAAACACTTGAATATATCTGCTCCGATAATAATAAAGCATTTAAACTTTTCAAATCATCTAAGAAAGGTAATATGTTTCCACGAGTTAAATACGAATTTGAAAACTTAAAAGTAGATAAATTATAAGATAACAGCATTACCTTCAATAAACATAAACGCTTAATAATTCATCAATGAAAAAATATACAATCTTAGTCTTTGTCATATTACTTAATTTTAGTACGTATGCTCAACTACAAGTTTCCCAAAATCTAAGTCCTACTCAATTAATTCAACAAGTTTTAATTGGCTATGGAGTTACCGTTAGCAACGTAACTTTCACAGGAGACCCTATTGCCATTGGCAAATTCAGTAATGGAAGTACTACAAATATGGGATTATACTCTGGAGTATTGATGACAACAGGAAATGCCAATTTAGCCATCGGACCTAATAATAGTAGCTCATCAGGATTTGATAATACCGGTGTTTCTGATCCACAACTTGCAAGCTTAGTGACTACAGCAATAAATGATGCTGCTGTATTTGAGTTTGATTTTGTACCCATTGCTGATACTGTACGATTTCGTTATGTTTTTGCTTCTGAAGAATATGAGGAATATGTAGGTGGTAACTATAATGATGTATTTGGATTCTTTATTAATGGTCCTAATCCTTCTGGTGGAACTTATAGTAATCTTAATATGGCTACACTACCAAATTCTAACACCCCTGTTTCAATAAATAATGTAAATCAAAATTTGAATACTATATATTATTTTAATAATGACAATGGCATCACAATTCAATACGATGGTATGACAGTAGTGCTAGAAGCATGGGCTGTTGTAACACCTTGTGTAACATATCATTTTAAAGCTGCAATTGGTGATGCTGGTGATGGGGCTTTAGATTCTGGAGTATTTCTAGAAGAAGGTAGCTTTAGTACTAATGCAGTTCAAGTATCTGCTAATTATACTATCGCTGGTGCTATTCAAAAAGGAATTGAAGGCTGTAATAATGCAAAAATTAAGGTTACTCTTCCTAAAATTCTACCCTACGATTATATCGTATTAATTGATACAATGTGGGGAACAGCAACTAATGGAGTAGATTTTCCACATATTTCTGATAGTATTGTTGTTCCTGCTGGTCAACAAAGTGCTTCATTAATATTAACTCCTTTGGCTGATGGAATTAATGAAGGTCAAGAAGAATGGAATATGGTTTTTATTACTTCACCTTGCACCATAGATACTGTAACAATACCTATGATTGATTATACTCCCATAGAATTCACACAATATCAATCTGATACAATGGTGTGTTCTGATAGTTTACTACTTACTGTATATCCTGATTATGGAATAAATCCTTATATTATAGATTGGAATCCAAAAATAGATTTAAGAGACACCAACCTTGTAAGTACTTGGGCTAAGCCCAGTCAAACAACACAATTCATTATTGAAGTAAAAGATTTATCTGGTTGTCCATCTGTATACGACACAATTAATGTAGAAGTAAATCCTAAAGTAATGGTTAGCCTTATGTCCGATATTTACAGCGGATGCGAGCCCTTAGAAGTTAATTTTACTAATCTATCTACACCCAATGATGCAATTTGGAAATGGGAATTTGGAGACGGTGACACTTCAAATATACAAAACCCAAATCATATATTCAATGCAGGCAAATACGACATTAAATTAACAGCTATAGCTCCCAGCGGATGTAAAGGAGAATTTACTGTACCTGGCTTAATAAATAGTTACCCACAACCAAATGCAGATTTTTATCTTAATCCTGCCGCCGTTACCATAAAAGATCCCACTATCAATTTTGTTAACACTTCTACAAATGGAGACTCGTGGTTATGGGATTTTGGTGAAGATGGCAGTGCAAATAATACTGCAACAACACAAGATGCTTCTCATACTTACGGAACTGATGGTGAATTTACTGTTTGGCTAATTGCAACTAGCGACAATGGGTGCGTTGATTCCGTTAGTTATCTTGCCAATGTTATTGTTGATGAAATTACGGTTCCTAATATTATTACACCAAATGGAGATGGTTCTAATGATAAGTTTGTAATTGAAAATATTGAAAGAATAGAATCTTCTTATCTTAGAATATATAACCGTTGGGGGAAAATAGTTTATAGTTCAAAGAATTATAAAAATGATTGGGATGCTGAAGGGCTTTCTGATGGTGTCTATTTTTGGAATATCGATTATAAAACCTTCTTTAGAGAAGCTACAGAAACTGGTACAGTTACAGTATTGAGGAAATAAAACAACATTCTTATACTGCTACAAGTTCATCTGGAGTATTCTCTTCTTTTCGTAGATTGTCCATAATATATACCTGTCTATCTGGAGTGTTTTTACCCATATAGAACGATAATACTTTTTCAATTTTAGATTCTTTATTTAATATTACTGGGTCTAATCTAATTGATTTTCCAATAAAAAATTTAAACTCATCTGGTGAAATTTCACCTAACCCTTTAAATCTTGTTATTTCTGCTTGTGCTCCAATTTCTTTAATAGCATCTACCCGCTCTTGATCAGAATAGCAATAAAAGGTCTTCTTTTTATTTCTTACTCTAAACAAAGGTGTCTGCAAAATATAAACATGACCAGATTTTACAAGCTCAGGATAAAACTGCAAAAAGAAAGTCAATAACAACAGTCTAATATGCATACCATCAGTATCAGCATCGGTAGCAATAACAATATTATTATATCTTAAATTATCTAAATCCTCCTCAATATTAAGAGCTGTTTGAAGCAAATTAAATTCCTCATTTTGGTAAACTATCTTCTTACTTAATCCGTAAGAATTCAGAGGTTTACCTTTCAGGCTAAAAACAGCTTGAGTATTTACATTTCTTGATTTAGTAATAGAACCTGATGCAGAATCTCCTTCGGTAATAAAAAGAGTAGAATCCAATCTTTTTTCTTTATTTGTATTATAATGAATTCGACAATCACGTAATTTTTTGTTGTGAAGACTAGCTTTCTTTGCACTCTCACGGGCAAGCTTTTTAATTCCAGCCATCTCCTTACGCTCCTTCTCTGACTGCATAATTTTCTTACGCATTTCCTCAGCAACTTCTGTATTACGATGTAAGAAATTATCAAGATTTCTTTTCACTACATCTATTACATAATTTCTAACAGTCTGACCATTAGGTTCCATATGCTGAGAGCCTAACTTTGTTTTTGTTTGAGATTCAAAAACAGGTTCTTGAATTTTAACACTAAAAGCAGCCACTATCGAAGTTCTAATATCACTAGCATCAAAATCTTTCTTAAAAAATTCTCTGACAGTTCTAACTATTGCCTCTCGAAATGCAGCTTGATGAGTACCACCTTGAGTTGTATGTTGCCCATTTACAAATGAATAATATTCTTCACCATATTTCTTAGAAGCATGAGAAAAAGCAAATTCAAAATCACCATCCTCAATATGAATAATTGGATAAATAATGCCATCATCTATATTTTGCTCCAATAAATCATATAATCCATTTTTAGATTGTATTTTTTGGCCATTTAAAAATAGAGCAAGATTTCGATTTAGGTATGCATAATTCCAAAGAAGTTTTTCAATATATTCAAACCTAAACTTATAACCAGTGAAAATATTCTCTTCAGGGATAAATCTAATAAGAGTGCCATTTTTTTCATTTGGAGTATCCAAATCTTCTTCTCTAATAAGAATACCAGAATGATATTCCACAATCTTAGATTTCCCCTCTCTAAAAGTCTGTGCAATAAAAGACTCAGAAAGTGCATTTACTGCCTTTGTACCAACACCATTAAGCCCTACAGTCTTTTTAAAAACTTTAGAGTCGTATTTTGCGCCAGTATTTATTTTAGAAACACAGTCTATTAAAGAGCCCAGAGGAATACCTCTTCCAAAGTCTCTTACTTCAACTTCTTTACCATTGATATCAATAATAACTTGCTTACCATTTCCCATGATAAACTCGTCAATAGAATTGTCAAGCACCTCTTTTATAAGTACATAAATACCATCATCGGGTGAAGCTCCATCACCTAATTTACCAATATACATTCCTGGCCTTAGACGAATATGATCTTTCCAATCGAGGGACTTTACACTATCTTCATTATATTGAGCTACTGACATAATTTATTTCTGATTTGTTGCAAAAATAAACTTTCATATTACTCCTGCAATATGAATTATTATTATTTTTCAACGAAGTATTGTAAATAAAAAAGAGACTACTATAAACTGTAGATTGAGAAACTATCTCAAATCTATCTGTTCAGCTTGAATAACAACCTTATTATTTGATCCATCAGCATAATAAACAAATGCAACTATGTGAATATTATCTGGATTCCAATCATTACCGATTTTATAGCTTGAGTAAGATTTAGTAAATGTTTGTCCTTTAGTAATTGCACCATTAGTAATTTCTTCACCCCAAGTTGTATTAATAGCTCCTCTCAAAACATGATTATGCTCAAAGTCATCAATTTCAGGAACATTACCAATATTTGGATCATTATTTTTTTGTGGTTGAATAATTTTACTTTCTGTAGCAAGAACTGAAAGATTATACTTTCCTGCTAATAGATTCGTTAAAGCCGTTAATTTCACTTCTACTCCAATTAAACTATCAGTGCTATTGTATGTAGCAGAAAGTTGTATATAAATATCTGGCAATACGGGCATAGAATCTATAGCAAGACTTATTGCCGAACCATATTCACCTTTATCAATCAAATAACTACCATTAATCTTTTTTCTATTAACCATTCCTTTAGGAAGAGGTGCCGCAGATGCTCCAAAAAAAGTAGACATCTCTGTTCCTTCTGAAGTTCTGAAATCATAATCGAAAGGTGCAGGTCGAGGTTCAGCAAAATAACCAATATGCTCAGCTATCACAATTAGTCTGTCTCCATAAACATTATGCAAATCTTCTAATGTTTTATGTGCCGATGGACAATTAACGCATTCATGCCCTGTATAATCTTCAAAGAGAACCTTTCTTACAGTATCAGCTATTACTCCTCCTCCATTATCTTCCATATAAGGTGGTTCAATTTTATCGCAAGCCGTTGTAACCAACATTACAGTTACAAATACACCAAATATTAAATATATTATTTTTTTGTTCATTATATACAAATTAGGAGGTTAAAAACTACTATTAATAGAAAGAGCAAAGCCATTGGAAGCAGGTACTGCCCTACAAACTCCTCCAACACATACAATTCCTTCACGCTGTTTTCCATACGAAACTGATATACGGGTCGCTTTACGAGTATATCCTGTTGTAATAAAAGGATAAACAGAAGAATTACTTTGACCAGCTTCACCTTGGTTAAACAACATAATTACAGCAGCAAAGAAGCCTCTATTATTATACTCTAACATTGCCGATGTCCAATTACCTTCATCTTGTTTTGTTGCCAAAGCTTGTAATTCAAGATGCAATGAATTATATGGTTTAAACTTCCACCAGAAATCACCAATAAAAATATTAGCATGAACATTGGGCTCTGCATGTCCTTCATTAATAAACATATTATAAAATACATTCATATACATAAGAGAAACATTCCATTTTCTACTAAGCTTTCTCTGAATTTTAATATTAAAATCTGTAAAATATAAATCATCACCAACTTTAAAAAAATTTGACTCATATCCCAAAGTACCAGGCTGATCTATTGCAATAGTATCATTAACTTTTTCTTTATAAATAGAATTAGCAATAGAATAATTAATATTAATATTTGTACCATATTTACCACCTAAAGTTGATTTCTTTTTAATCTTATAAATTAATGTTGCTTGCAGCCCCATTTGACTATTTGCCTGCGATGCATAAGGATACATTGCTGCCAAACTATAAGCATGTTGGCGAGTCATGGCAGGAATATAACCAACAGGCAAATCAAAACCTGTAGATGCTCTATTTGATCTAAAATCCATATTATCTACACGCTCAGCTTGTAATGTAAAGCCAAAGCCTTTTTGAGAATAACCAAGCTCAGTAATCACTGCATTACCTCCCTTATATATCATATTATTAGAAGCATTAGGATCATTAATTTTCCACCCAACTTCTAATTTATAATGAAATCTTCCTCTAAATAATTCCATTCTTGCAGCTTCTGCGGCTACATTTTCTGGTAATTTATAAATAGGATCTAAATCAGACTGATAACGACTCACAAAACTATATCCAAAAAATAATCGCGTTTTTGAATCCGCCATTTTATCAAACAAATCATTAAAAGATAACTGCCCATCAACACCTCGGATAAGACCAGGGCCAACATCCCAATAATATCTTTGCTTAGCAACTAATCCAGTAATGGTTAAAGCTTTCATTTTATACTTTACTCTAACGCCATCAAGAGAATTATCGAAACCAAGATTCCACTCTTGATATGAGCGCAAAATCATTCCTGAGCCAAACTGCTCATAGAAATTACCTGCTGTAACATCAACTCTCTCATTTTTATATCGCAAATAACGATATCCAAAACCATTACCTTTCCAACGTGAATCGTAACCCTGCATTTGTGGCATAAACAATTCATAACGCATTCCTGCTTCAAAATTCTTATTGGTATATCGCATTTCCATAAAAGCATTGACAGCAATAGCCTCTGGTATTTTGTCTGCACCTATAGTAGTGTCTTGATTGTAATACTGTGCATCAGCTTGAAAGCTCCCATGTACTTCTCCTCCACCTAGAGTCTGAGAAAAAGTTTTATTACTGTAAATTTGAACCAATCCAAATACAATAATTATTAATATATATTTCTTCATAAGCTTGTCTTAAATTTTAATCCTACCTAGTCGACAGGCTGGCTTTAGCCTTTTTAACCTACTCTCCAGAAATATCTTCTCCATTTTTTAACTTCTTTACCATCTCAATAAGCTCAAGTTCTGAACCCTCTGTAAAAGAAGTATGCTGCCAAACAATATTACCTTTTCCATCAACTAGAAAAGTGTGAGGAACAACATTAACGCCCATAGCCCTTTTAAAATCACCATTCTCATCTAAATAGACTTCATAATCCCAATCTTTACCATTTACCATTGGCATTACTCCACCAGAAGTTCTAGAATTATCGACAGAAATTGCAATAAGTTTAACACCTGTTTCTTCTTGCCAATCTTCATAAACTTCAGCAATAGTATTTAATTCGTGAACACATGGCTTGCACCAAGTGGCCCAAAAACTAATAATAATAGGATTTCCATCATTCTGAAATGTTGATGTACTAACAATCTTCCCATCAAGACTTTTTACGTCCACCTTTGGAAGAGTAGATTTATTACCACTTGTAAAAGATAATAATAAAACTGTAGCAAAAAGCATTGTTAATAATTGAATGTTTTTCATGTGTGTATTATTTTAATACTATTAATAACTAATTGTGTGTTAGTTCGCAAAACTAACAAAAATGTTGATACAAAAAAGAACATAATTAGGCAATAAACATACCAAAATATTTCAAAAAAAACATATATTAATTTTATTAATTTTGATTATATCAATCTAGATAATAGCGTATTACAGAATAAAAAAAATGACACATTATTATAAACTTCAGGAACTTGTTTCTTTCCATATAAAAATACAAAAAGTAGTTTGATAGCGTTTTATAAATACCTATAAACCAGATAATTATAATATCTTACTGCATTTATATAATTATCTAAAAATCATAACTTTACAACTTAGGTGTTTTGCCTACCTAAATCACCAGTTAGGCAAGAGCTAACAGTGGCTAAATCTTATTTTGATGCGCTAAGCAAAATGTATTTTCACTCTAAAGAGGAAAAACTTAATATTTCTAGT
>QMPB01000150.1 GCA_003648395.1 Bacteroidota bacterium | reverse complement strand
CTTTTGTAAGTGTGTGATTATAAACTATATACAAAACCTTAACGAACTATTATGATAAAGTAAATTATAATGAATTAAATTTTTTGAACTTAACTGAAATATGAAAAAGATAATATTATTACTATTGTTTTCTGTAATATTTAATGTACTTAATTCGCAGGAAGTTAAAATAGCACTTTTAAAATATAGTGGGGGTGGCGATTGGTACGCTAACCCTACATCTTTACCAAACTTGGCTAAGTTTTGCAATAATAATCTACATACTCAAATTAGTACTGATATACCTGCAATAAATATCGGAAGTAGCCAATTGTTTAATTTCCCACTTACCCATATCACAGGACATGGTAATATAATTTTTAGTCCTGAAGAAAGCGAAAATTTAAGAAAGTATTTAATTTCGGGCGGATTTTTGCACATATCTGATAATTATGGTCTTGATAAATATATTCGTAGGGAGATGAAAAAAGTTTTTCCGGGTCTCGAATTTGTTGAACTACCATATAATCATCCTATCTATCATCAAAAATATGATTTTAACAATGGATTACCAAAAATTCATGAACATGATAATAAAGACGCTCAAGGTTTTGGGCTAATTTATGAAGGACGTTTAGTGTGTTTTTATGATTATGAGTGCGATCTTGGTGATGGCTGGGAAGATATAGATGTACATAACGACTCTAATGAAAAACGTCAGGAAGCTCTAAAGATGGGTGCAAATATTGTTCAGTATGTTTTCGAAAACTAATATGTAAGGAAAAACCAATCTTAGGCATTGCTAAGAAATAAGTTAACGTACAAAAGAACAAGCTTGAATGGTCAAGTTATTTCTTAACAATGCCTTAGCGTCTATTATAAAAAATATCACTTTTGTGATGTTATTTTCTAACAAATTAAAAAACAATTATATTTTTGTGGTCTAAAAAAAATAACTATGAATATTATTAAAGCATTAGCATTATCAGTAGTATTATTAATATCAGTAAATGTATTGGCTCAGGATGCAGCAGTTGCGAATAAATATGCAGAAGGTACTAATATGGTAAACCTTAACGATGCCAAATATGCCGGAATGTCGTTCGAAAACATTATTAGTTTGTATAAGGGTAAAGTTATTTATCTTGATTTTTGGGCAAGTTGGTGTCGTCCGTGTAAAAACGAAATGCCACATTCGTTAAATATGCAAAAGCATTTTAAAGGTAAAGATGTTGTGTTTCTTTATTTATCTTCTGACAGGGACGCAAATGCATGGGAATATGCTGTTGCACAGTTAAAAATAACCGGTGAGAATTATCTGGTAAATGGTAAAGTACATAACGAGTATAATCAACTGTTCAACGTTAAGTACATCCCACGTTATGTGTTAATTAACAAGGAGGGAAATGTTGTTAATGCAACAGCCAACCGCCCAAGTAACCCTCAAAGCACTAAGGATATTGAAGCTTTGTTAAAATAGATTGTAACCTTTCAGGTTTTTCATGCCTGCGGCAGGCAGGTTCATCCTGAGATACTGTGTTAAAATCCAAATAGTTATTGATTAAGTGCGGTTTTGTTTCGACCTTTTAGGAGTATTCCGATAGTTATAATGACCACCAGAAAGGTTAACTAGAATTATTGCAATTTCTAAAAATAGATTTTATTTTGTGTTATATATTCTTTTGTGAGCAATTCTCGCATTTCAATATTAAATGATGAAAATTCCGAAATGTTTTTTTTGTATTCTGCAAGCATTTCGTTTTTAGTTTTCTCGTTGGGAATGATAAAGTATTTTTTAGCAGGTGGTTTGCCAAAGGGAATCTTAATCTCCCAATAATACTTACCAGGTTTACCTTCATTAATATCACGGATGTTAAGTGTAATATTTTCTCCAATGGGATTTTGTTTTATTATATTATGATTATCTGACTTAATAATGAGTTGGTAATCACCTCCTGATTCATTATTAATACAAAATCTAACTGTATCTGAGAGAATTATAACACTATCCATAGGGAAAGTTATAAACCCATCTCCACGAATAACACCACCAGGTTTGTTAATGTTTTTCTTGTGGTCACTCATTTTATCCCAAACGTAGACAAAATATTTGTTTGAAAGGGATGATTCTGTATGTTGCATGAGAGCCAGAACATCATTATAGTTGTAATTTCCTGATTTCTCGATTGTAACCCTTTTATTGTTTAGGTTAATAATGGTTGCATCACCACTAATAATCCTAAGTAAATCATTCTGAAGAAATTTTTCGCCCTGTATGTTTTTTATTATGGTATCTTCACGAACTAATTGAACATAACCATTTGAGTTGAAGAATAATAGCTCCTGATTTGATTGAGCGTTAACTACAAAACTACAAAACAATAGTACTGAGAGTATGTATAATTTCATGATAATAATTGTTAATGATCGTGGACAAATATGCTTTTAATTTTATACTTTTTGTATAGCATTACCGCTAATGCTTCATATAAATATAATACATCAACAGATAGTATTACCGAAACAAGAAGGTATTTAGTTGGAATTGTAAGCTGATAGTTTGAGAATATGAGGAATACAATCCATAGAATTAGTATAAATGTTACCAATTGAATTAATTTGGCAGCTATGTGAAAATACAAGTGCTTAACAACATAAAAATATGTAAATAGGGTAACATACAAGAATGTTAGGATTATTGTAATAAGATACACTATCCAATTGGGACTGTGGTTAATATAGCTCTCTTTTATTATCATTGATACAATATTAGCATGTATAATAATACCATACATGTCTGGTGGTCGGTTTGATGCTATTTCAAAACCAACAGGTGTATAGTATATGTCACGTAAATCGGCAGTGTTAATTGTATTCCCGCCACAAAAGCCAACCATTACAATCTTATTCTTTAAAAAACCAAGCTCTGTATTCGAATATCTGAGTAAATTTTTATAGTTGATTACACGAAATGCATTTGTGCCACCTATGTAATTGATAGTTTCTTTTTTATTATTTCTTTGTTTAAGATTATTAGCTGCATCCGCATCGAAGCGTGCTACTATTTCAGTAGAAAAAGAATTAACGCTACCATAATTATTATATATTTTAGGTTCAAATTCGCGAACAACATCAGTGCCATTTTTATTTGTTAGTATTCCACTATGTCCGTTTTTTATTTCATCAAAATACCAATAATCATAATTTATTACTCCATCATCAGAGTAAATGTTACTCATCACCAGTTTGTCCTTTAAGTTGTGAAGTGTACTTAAGAGAAGTGAGTCATTTGGAGTATTATTTTCCACATAAAAAAATATATCTAATCCAATAACAGCAGGATTTCCGTCATTTACTTTGTTTAAAACATCTGAAATTCCTTTTCTTTTAAGATTTTCAGTATTTATAATAATGATGTTTGTGTCGATTGAATTATTTTCAATCTTTGAAAAATACAAATCGTTCAGATTAATTTGTTTTATTGACTTTACAACATAATTAAATGGTTTGAATGATATATTTATGGATAGAAAAAGTATCCAAAGTACAAGGAAAACAAGTATTGTTGCCAGAAAGGATTCTAATATTATTTTTTTGTTCATATTTTTTAGTTTTCTCGCAAAGTCGCCAAGATGCTGAGGAATCTAGATAATAATGCTCCTTTGTGTAATAAATTACTTTGCAATGTTTATTTCATATTATATTATATTAATCACTTTCTTTTCATCCTGTCTTTCAACTTTTCAGAATACCTCTTTAAAAAAACCAAATGGTTGGTCCACTCGCATGTTGTTGTGATCCTACATTTTCTTTTGTGTGCCATAATCTATAATGCAAAAGTATTCTTTTTCGGGTTTGAGGTTAGTTTAACTAAAACTATTTTTCAATACAAATGTTCATTTTTGGTAAAATATACTATTATTCAATTAAAACAAACGCAGCCCAATAATAAGGGTCATATTTATTTTTCATAACTTTTTGGGCATTGCGGAAAGCAATTCCAATACTTTGTTTTGCCAACAGGTTTTGATAGAACAACTGCATAAATTCAGAGGTTTCTCTATCAGGTACTTGCCAAAGACTCATTACAAGATAATCAACACCTGCCATTTTAAAAGAACGTTGGAGTCCATAAACACCTTCGCTACCTTTGATGTCGCCCAGTCCGGTTTCACAGGCACTTAGCACTACAAGTTCGGTGTTGTATAAATCTAAGCCTGATACTTCGTAGGCAGTTAATATACCATCATCTATTCCTTCTGGTATAGTTTCGCCGTTCCATGCTAGGTTTGCTCTTGACATAATTAATCCTGAGCGTATTAAGGGATTATCTGATTCTTTAAAAACCTTTTTGTCTTGCAAATTTATCGTTCTATCATCAGGTTTTTTATTTTTAGGATCGGGGAAGAAAAAACCATGGGTGGCAAGGTGGATGATTTCAGGAGAATTCCTGCCTGCCAGCGATTTGAATGATTCTTCAACTCCATAGCTTGCAGTATATAGGTTTGTATTGATGTTATTATTATCAAACAAGGATTTTATGTTTTCAGATTCATCCAGTGTTCCTTGTAAGTAGTTCCATGTACCACCTCTTATTGAATCATTTACTGTAAGACTTCTGTTTGCCAGTAGGTTATCAATATTGTAATTGTTTGCATTTGCTAGCATGGCAATTGTATCAGTATCATAGTTAAGACCGCCATATAAAGCAATATTGAACTTGCTGATATCCTTATCAGGTTTTCTTGTAACAAGGTTTCCTGTTGATGCCATGTAAACCAATTCGTATTTATCTGACAATAACAGGTTGTCGTTGTATGGGATGGCAGAAAATGAAATATTGTGCAATAAACCAGATGGTGAATAATAAATGGTTTCCACACCTTCTAAATATGGATCTATCTTGCTCCATATAAGAGAATACAGCGAATCAGCATAATTTGTATGTGCACTGCCAGATGTTAGTACACTTGCTCCTCTCTTTTCTCCATAAAGTTGAGCAACTAAATTAGAACTGCTTAAGTTATTTGAGTAGTTTATACAATTATTATACTCACTTTCGGTAAAAAGCGGGATCATCTCAGGGCAACTGCTATTGGGTTTTAATAGCAGGGCACAGTAATAGGTTGTATCTGAGAACTCTCTATATTTCATTTTTGCATAGTCAACAAATCCAAAATGAACAAATTCTATCGCAGCTTCATTCTCTTTTAAGTTACTTTGTACATCCTCCCAGCCACTTTGTGTTGAATTTGTATAGGTGGAAAAAGTGCTAGATCTTCTAACTAATTCTTTCTCAATATCGTTAGATATGGCTTCCAAAGAATCCACATCCTTGCCTTTACTGTAATTATAGGCAATTTGCCTTTTTATTGAAATCCAGTCCCAATAGTTATTTACCAATATAGTATCATTTGAACTAAGTACAGCCGTTTGCATTGCCTTTGTTGATTTTAGCAGAATGCCTTTATTTGCTAATGTATTATCATATACATAAGAAGTTAAAAATGGATTTTGATTATTTCTGTATAAAGCATAGGAATTAAAGTCTGAAAAATTCGAAGAAACGGTTTTGATAAATTGCTTTTTACCATTTTCAGAAAGTGTAGCAAAATTATTCTGAATGGAACTATTGTCAATACCAATAAACTCAATAACCATACTATCTGCAAGCTCATATTTGCTCTGCTCCAGATACAATATTCTCATCAGAAAAAGTGAATGCTGATATAGATACGGATAACCCAACTCCAAACTATTTTCATACACTTTATGAGCATAGTTTTTAAATTTCTTGAATTTCTTCTGTTCCCACATTAGCATTCCCAGATTAAAGAGATTTGTACTAACTCCACTTTTATTATCTATATCCTTGTTAATCTTTAATGCATCTTTATAATATCGCTCTGCCAATGAATAATCATCTTTATTGCTATATATTAATCCAATATTTCCAAGTGTTGTAGCAACTCCGGGTTTATTGCCTATGCTATCGTGAAGATTCAAGCTCTTTTTAAAATACTTTAATGCTAAACTATCATTATCCATATGAAAATACACTGTTCCGATATTATTCAATGCGATTGCACTGCTAGCTATATCTCCTATACTGTCATTAATATCTAAGCCTTTTTTGAAAAACCTAATTGCTTTATTATCTTCTCCTTGATCTGAATACAACGAGGCCATATTCCCATAAGAAGTTGCAATTCCTGACTTTTCACCAAGTTCTTGATGGGTTTTCATGCTTTCTTCATAATAATTGATAGCTTTTTCCACATCTCCATTATTCTGATATATAAGTCCGATATTGTTAAGTGATGTAGCAACACCTGATTTTTTACCTACTTCTTTTTGAATGTTAAGCGCCTTATAACTATAGTCCAATGATTTATCAATTAAGCCTTGCTCGTTATATATTGCCCCAATATTTGCATAGTTTGTGGCAATCCCGGTTTTATTACCAATTTCAGTATTTAGGAGAAGACTCTTTTCGTGATATTTTAACGCTTTTTGAATGTTACCCTGTTCACTATAGCAATGACCTATGTTACCAAGTATAGAAGCTTTAGCTTCTTTTTCTCCAAGTTTATTTACAATATCAAGACCTTCAAATAAATATTCCATAGCCGTAGAGTAATTACTTTGATCAATAAAAACAGTTCCCAAATTATTAAAGCTATTTACCACACCTGATTTATCACCAATTTCTTTCCTTATTGTCAATGATCTATTATAATACTCAACAGCTTGTTTATAATCACCTTGATCTGAATACATTCTACCTATACTGTTTAACGAATTTGCAATTGAGGCTTTCGCTCCAATCTCTTCTCGTAAAGCCAAACTTCTGGTATAATATTCCTCAGCTACTAATATATTGCCTTGATCGAAATAAACACCTCCTATTCTATGCAGGTTCATTGCAATCCCCGCCTTGTTTCCAAGGTCTTCGTTAATTTCCATACTTTTAATAAAATACTCTTTGGCAATGGAATAGTTACCTTGCTCTTTATTTATTGAGCCAATATTTCCTAGTGAGTTTGCAATACCTGGTTTGCCGCCAATTTCTTGTCTGATAATGAGGCTTCTACTGTAATAGTCTAAAGCAAGTGTGTTATCTCCAATATCACTATATATTGCACCGATATTATTCAATGAGCTTGCTACACCAGATTTATCTCCTATCTCTTTTCTTATTTCTAAACTTTCAATAAAATGATTTAATGCTTTGTTATATTCACCTTGTTTCCATTCTACATTTCCAATATTATTTAAAGAAGTTCCAATACCATATTTATCTCTAATATCATACTGAATTTCAAGGCTTTCAAAATAATATTCTAATGCTTTATTATACTCACCTTTATCAGAAAAAACCGACCCAATATTATTCAATACTGTTGCTATTCTATTCCTGTCATAATCCTTCTTATAAATTTTTAAACTTATATTAAAATTCTCTAAAGCTTTTTCGTTTTCTCCTTTTTGTTGATAAATATGCCCAAGGTTATTTAATGCATCAGCAATACCGAGACTATCATTAAGTTTCTTTCGAATAGACAAGCTTTTGTTTAGGTTGTCTATAGCCATGTTAATATTACCCTGATCAGTATATAAAGTGCTCATATTGTTTAAAACTGTAGCTTCTCCATTTTTATCTCCAACTGAGGTGTACATAAAAAAGCTCAAGTTGTAATATTCCAATGATTTCTCATAATCCCCCTGATAATTATAAACAAGTCCAATATTATTCAAAATGACAGCTATTTCAACAGTATCCCTTAGTACCTCCTGTATCTTTAGTCCTTCATTAAAATTATCCAGTGCATAATTATATTCTCCTTGTGATACTAATAGTATCCCGAGTCTACCATAACATGCTGCACATCCAATAGAATCTCCTAATGCCACATTAATTTGTAATGCATCATTAATGTTCTTCTCTGCAAGAGAATAATCTCCAATCTTAGTATATACTCTTCCCAAATATAGTTTTGAATTAGCAATACCTTTTTCGTCACCAATTTTATTCCGAACCTTAGCACACAATGTAAAATACTCAATGGCTTCATTTGGTTTGGCATATTCATAATATAGTAGACCAATTTTGTATGAATAAGAAGATTCTTCTTCAAGATTATTAGTTTCCTTGCTTAAAGCTAGACCTTTCTTGTAGTAGAGTAAAGTATTTTTAAAGTCATTCTCATACTCATATATATCTTCAATATTCTTCAGTACCTTAAATTCTTCTTTTGAGTTATCCATCTTTTCATAAGTGAATAAACTCTCCTTAAAGTGATGTAATGCTTCTGCAATACTATCCTGCCCGGAATATAATGATCCAATTAAATAATGTGTTGTTGCAATGAGTTCCTCTTCTCCTGACTCTTGAAAAAAGATTAAACTTTTGTTATAATACAATAATGCACCGGAGGTTTTCCCCTGCATATGTAATGCCATTGCCTTAGTAAAGATACATTCAGCCAGTCCTCCTGTTTCATTAATCTTTTCATACAGTTCAATTCCTTTATCTAAATATGCTTCACCTTCTGAAAAATCCCTTTTTATGATAAAAATGAAGCCTCTTATTTTATAAGAAGAAGCCAGGTAAGACTCTAATTGATTAATAATTTTAAGATTTGGAGATTCTGATTTTGGGAATTGGTTTATGTATTGTAAAAGATCTGTAGCTTTTTTTTCTGTGATATTCATTAGCATGAATACAGAATCAGGCTCTTTTAAATAATTATTAGTACTCCATTCAATATATTCATTTATCCTCAGAGTATCAATTAAGCTGAGTTCCACTTTTGCTTGTGCAGATATAAATGCCTTAAGATTTAGGCTATCACTTTCTTGCGCATTTAATGAAATACTTATAAAAATAGTT
>QMPB01000149.1 GCA_003648395.1 Bacteroidota bacterium | reverse complement strand
TGCGTGATAAACTAAAGCTTAAAAGAATTATTACTGTGAAAGGTGTTGGATACAAATTTATAAATAAAAATGAAGAATAGCCACAGCCCTCTTTGGTTATCTTTTATTACTACTATTTCTTTATTAGTAGTGAATGTCCTTATATATATAGTTTTTAGCCTACTATATAATCAAATGCATGAATTTACATATATTTTAGGATTTCTCACATCTTTCATATTTTCATATTTTATTATCTATCAAACTCTTGAAACCTTTATTTACAAAAAGATAAAGCTTATTTATAAGACTATCCATCGTCTAAAAAGAGGAAAGAATACCACCGAGGAATCTTTTGGCTTACAATCAGATTTATTAGAAAATGTTAATAAAGAATTTATTGAATGGGCTAATACTCAAAAAGATGAAATAAAACAGATGAAAGAGCTTGAACAATATCGCAGAAATTTTGTTGGCAATGTTTCCCATGAGCTTAAAACTCCAATTTTTAATATTCAAGGCTATATACACACCCTATTGGATGGTGGAATACATGATAATGAGATCAACCTAAAATACTTAGAAAAAACCTCCAAAAGTGTTGATAGGATGATAAATATTGTTGAAGATTTAGAAACAATTTCTGCCCTTGAATCTGGAGTAATAGAAATGAATTTTACTAAGTTTAATATTATCGACTTGGCAAAAGAGGTAATTGATTTTCTGGAAGTAAAGGCACAAAAAAAGTCCATTAATCTACATGCAAATATTGATGAGAAACAATCTGAAATATTTGTAATGGCTGATAAAATACGAATTCGTCAAATTCTTATAAACCTTATCGACAATTCTATAAAATATACTAGTGATACCAAACAACCATATATTAAAGTTAGTTTTTATGATATGGATGAGAATATTTTAGTGGAGGTTAGCGACAATGGGCTTGGTATTGCTATAGAAAACGTGCCGCATCTTTTTGATAGATTCTATAGGGTTGATAGTGCTCGTTCTCGTATACAAGGAGGCACAGGACTTGGCTTGTCAATTGTAAAGCATATTGTTGAAGCACATAAGCAAACAATAAATGTACGCAGCAATTTAGGTGTTGGTACTACTTTTTCTTTTACCTTAAAAAAGAGCTAGTAAAAGTATATTTACAACAACAAAAAGCTGTAATTTTGTGATAAGCATAAAAACTAAATATTAATGAAATTATTAACCTCCATTATATTTACTACCCTCTTCATCTCTATAAATCTCTTTGCTCAAAATATTGATAGCTTTCCTAAGGATTTTGATGATTCACCAAGGGGTTATAATTCTATGCGAATAGTATTCTATAATGTGGAAAATCTCTTTAACCCTAATAATGATAGTCTTAAGAAGGATGATAGTTTTACTCCAGAAGGAATAAACCATTGGTCAAAATATAAATATTGGGATAAGCAGAAAAAGATTGCTCAAGTATTAACTTCTGTTGGAGGATGGGAAAATCCTGCTATTATTGGTCTTTGCGAAATTGAAAATAAACTTACGCTTATTCATTTATCACACTATACGTCACTTAAGAATGCCAAATACTCCATTGTTCATCACGAATCCGAAGATTGGCGAGGAATAGATGTAGCTCTGCTTTATCGTAAAGAAAAATTTAGAGTTATTTCGGATACCGCATATAATGTACGATTCGACTTTGACCCAAATTCGCGTACAAGAAATATCCTTCATATTAAAGGAATTGCTTTGGACACCGACACTTTAGATATATTTGTAACACATTGGCCATCAAAATATGGCGGTGCTTTTATTACTATTCCTAAACGAAAGCATGTAGCTAGTGAAATAAGAAAATACACACAGCAAATTTTAAAAAAGAACCCCAATGCAAATATCCTCATTATGGGCGACTTTAACGACTCTCCCGATCAAGAGAGTGTAGTAGAGGGATTAGGAGCAAAAGCTCCTAAAGATTATAAAAAAGGCGATTTAATAAATCTAATGTATCCAATGATGAATGATAAATATGGGTCACATTTTTATGCCGGAGAAACGGGCAATGAGTGGTCCGTTCTTGATCAAATGGTTGTTAGCAGCTCTCTGCTAGAAAGCTCAAACCCTTTATCGGTAAAAGGAGGTAAAGCGCATATCTTTAGCGCCAAATATCTGTTAGAAACTAATTCTAAGGGAATTACCGTTACAAATAGAACATTTATAGGCATGAAATATCATGGAGGATTCTCCGATCACTTGCCTGTTTATCTTGATTTAATAGTAGATGAACATTAAGAATAATATCATACTTTTGTGCTTTATTAAAATTTAAAAAATTAGACAATGGCTTACTATTGGTATATAATTATTATTGTTGTTGCTGTAATCGTAATTTTTATGATTCAGCGTTATCGTTCATTTATGTCGGGTATTGATACTCCTGAAAGTGAAAAACTAGCAAGATTTACGGATAAAAACTTTACCCACCAGATAAAAAACGGAATTGTACTTATTGATTTTTGGGCGGAATGGTGTCAGCCATGTAAGATTCAGGGACCTATTGTAAGCCAATTGGCAGAAGATAATGAAGATAAGAATGTGAAAATTGGAAAGTGTGATGTGGAGAAAAATCCTAAAATAGCTAAGCAACTGGGAATTATGAATATACCTACAATAGTTATTTTTAAAAGTGGTAAAGAGGCTGGTAGATTAGTGGGATTAAAAAACAAGAAAGCTTTAGAGAAAGCCATAGATAGCTACAAATAAAGCTCTTTTTATTTTACCTTTGCCTTTCAAATTTATGAATAAATTGATGCTTAAATATATCATTAAAACATTTGGATTATTAGTATTAATCTTAATATTATCTAGTTGTAGTTCTACAAAACCTAATAAAGAAAAGTCTGTAGCAACTATTGATAATCATGCTATTACCAATACTTTTTTATCTGCAAAGCGAGCTCTATTAAAAGGAAATAGGAGCAGTGCTGTTGATGGTTTTGAGAATTGCATAAAGCAAAACCCAAATCATGATGCTTCATATTATGAATTGGCAAGAATATACGAATATCAAAACCCCGAAAAATCTAAAGGCTATATAATTGCAGCCATAGAAATAGATGATAAAAACACATGGTATAAAGAATTCCTAATACGATTATATAAAGATCAGAAGGATTATTCTGCAGCATTAGAAATTAATAAGGAATTAATAGCCTTACATCCTGATAATAAGAATTACTATTATCAAAGAGCCAACCTATACATTCATAATAAAGACACCAAGAATGCAAGCAAAACTTATGATGAAATTCTTAAGAGATTTGGATATGAAAAAGGTGTTTTAGAGCAAAAAAAACAAATATATTTAAGCAAAGGAGAGTATAAAAAAGCAATAATTGTAATTCAGCAATTAATAGAACATAATCCACAGGAGAAAGAATACTACGGTATGGTAGCGGAGTTGTATCTAAATGAAGGCAACACTGATGAGGCAATGAAGTATTATCAAAAAATACTTGCAATAGACCCTAACGATGGTTACGTTCATTTTGCTTTAGCAGATTATTATGTGGCAAAAGGTCTTGATGAAAAATCTTATGAGGAAATTAAGCTAGGAATGAGCTCACCAAGCCTTAATGTTGATTCTAAGATGAAGGTTCTACTTCATTTTAAAGAGGTTGCAGAGATTGATAAAAAAATCGAGCCTCTTTTTGAAGAATTATTATCTATTGCAACTTCTATAAACTCTAACGAGCCTAAAATATTAGCTTTAAATGCCGATTATAATACCTCACAAGATAATGCCGAAGAGGCTATAATCTACTTAAAGAGGATTTTAGAAATTGATAGTAGTAGATTTGTTATCTGGGAACAGCTTCTTATTACAGAAAACAAGCTAGCAAATACTGAAGCCCTACTTAACTATAGCGATAGGGCATTAAAATTATTTCCCCAACAAGCAAGTTTATACTTTTATAATGGGGTAGCAAATGCGGATAAGGGAAACTGGAAAAAGGTGAAACAGATGGCAATAGTTGGTGATAATTTTATCTATAAAAGTGATGAAAAATCGTTGCTTTTAGCATTAAGAGCTAAGGCCGAAATGCACTTAGGAGAAATTGATAATGGTGTTGCTAATTATAAAACTGCAATAAAACTTGACCCCGAGAATACAGATATTCAGATTGATTATGCGTACTACTTAGCGTTGAATAAAGTAAATACATCAAAAGCAATAAGTATATCAAAATCGGCTCTTGAGCTTAATAGCAAAAACCCTAGATATGTTTACATTTATGCCTTTTGCCTTTATAAAGATGGTCAAAACATTGAGGCCAATAAATGGGTAAAGCAAGCAATGGAAAAATACCCAGACAATAAAAAATTTCAACTCCTTGATATGGAGATAAATAAACAATAGTATAATGAAAAGATATTTTTTACTTTTTATCATAATAAGTCTGTTCTTTGCTTCTTGTAGTAGAAATAAAGCTGTGGAAGCAACGGTTATTAATACTCAAACAGAAGTAGACTCAGTATACAAGCTTATGAATAACCATCAGTTTAATTCTGAATGGTTTAATGGTAAATTTAAGGGGGCATATCATAATCCCGACGATAAGCAGATATTTACTGGCCAAATACGTATTCGTAAGGATAGTCTAATTTGGATAAGTATTACTGCAATAATGAATATTGAAGTATTTAGAATAGAGGTGAAACCAGATTCTTTTACATTTATCAATAGAATAGAAAAAACTTATATTAAATCTAGTACCGAGTTTCTTCGTAAAAGAATTGGTGTAGATGTAGATTTTGAAATGCTGCAATCAGTATTATTGGGAAATGATTTCCCTTATTATGAAACAAGTGTTTTTAAGCTTAATGATAAAGGCAATAAGTATCAACTGAGTACAATATCTAGAAGAAAACTAAAAAAGCAAAGCATAGAATATGAAGATAATTCCAAAATATTGGTACAAAACATATTAGTAGATAAACAGACTTATAAAATTGATAAGCAAACAGTAAAGGTTGTGGGAAATGATAAAACTGTTTTAAGAATTAATTATAATAATTTTCAATTAGTTAATAATCAACTGTTTCCTCATAATATGATAATAAAATACAAGGAGGATAATAAAACATTTATAGAATTCAACTTTTCTAAAATACTTATTGATGAAAAAGTACGCTTTCCTTTTAAAGTATCTAAAAAGTATACGGAAGTAAAAATAGAAGATCGATAAAGCAACCTATCGGCCTTAATATAATTAACAATCTTCTTTTAATAATAAAACATATTTACAATTATCCTTTGAAGAAGACGTTATAAATTAGCATTAATATTACCACTTCTAATTATTTTGATTGTGTATAAAAACATATTGCGCAAATTACTTATACTTACATTATTCCTAAGCTTTTTGGGAACAAGTACTATTGTGTATTCTCAAAACAAAAACAAGACTAAAAAACAATTACAATCGCAGCAGAAAAGGATAACTAGAAAGATTAATTATACTAGGCAGCTAATAAAAGAAACAAAAAATAAGAAACAAACTTCCTTAAACCAGTTAAGCTTGCTCCGCGACCAAGTAAAAGAGCGAAAGCGACTAATCAATTCTTATGGAAATGAGATTACATTGATTAACAGGCAAATAAAAGAGAATAAGAAGGACGTAAAGGAACTAGAGAGTCAATTAAATGATCTAAAGGAAGAGTATGCTCAATTAATATATCAGTCGTATAAAAGCAGAAACAACTTTGACCAATGGATGTTCTTATTTGCCAGCAAGGATTTTTATCAGGCCATGCGTCGTATGCGTTATTTAAAAGAATATAATGAATACCGTAGGCTTAAGGCAAAAGAAATAGTGCAAACCAAAGTGAATCTGCAAAATGAGATTTCCTTATTGGAAATGCAAAAAGAAGAACGCTTAAATTTGCTAATAAGTAAAGAGGTGGAAACTACAGAGCTAGAAAAAGATAAAAACAGAAAACAGCATGCCATTAGTCAGCTTCAGAAAGAAGAAAAAGATTTGCGCCAGCAACTAAAAAACCAACAGAAAGAATGGGCTGCTTTAAATAATAAAATTCGAAAAATTATTGAAGAGGAGCTTCGCAAAAAATCTCCTGATGGGTCTAATATTCCTTTAACACCAATGGAAGTAGCTTTACAAAAAGATTTTGTTTCCAATGCTGGTAAACTTCCATGGCCCACAAGACGAGCAAATATTGTTAGCAAATTTGGTAAGCACCGTCATCCTGATATGCCAGGAATTATCGTAAATAACTCAGGTACAGATTTCCGTTGTGAAAAAGGAACAACTGTAAATGCAATTTTTGAGGGAAAAGTAACTCGAATTTTTGTGATGCCACGCTATTATAAGGTGATAATGGTAAAGCATGGAAATTATTTTACTATTTATAGCAATATAAACGATGTTTATGTACAAGAAGGGCAAGTGGTGAAACTTAATGAAAAGCTTGGTTCTGTATGGACTGACCCTAATACTGAAGAAACCATTCTTCACTTTGAAGTACGTAAAGGTAAAGTGCCTCTAGATCCTATTAAGTGGCTACTTAAAAGATAAATTATCCACTCCATAAAGAATCAAAATTATTGATTCTTTCATTCTATATTATTCTTTAAGTTCTAAAAATTCATACCTTCGCTAAAATTATTATACCAATGGCTAAAGTTAAGAGTAAAACCAGTTTTTTTTGTAAGAGTTGCGGAAATGAGTATTCTAAATGGATGGGGAAATGCTCTGCTTGTGGCGAATGGAACACCATTGTAGAGGAAACCATTAGAGTAGAAACCAGTCCTAAATGGCAGAAAGAAGAACTAAAAACTACTAAAAGAAAACCTCAGCCTATTCACAAACTTCAGCAAACAAGGGAAAACAGAATAGATATGCACAATCAGGAGCTCAATAGAGTATTGGGAGGTGGTCTTGTGCGTGGAAGTCTTGTTTTAATAGGTGGCGAACCTGGTATTGGTAAATCTACTTTACTTTTACAAGTAGCAATAAAAGCAAAAAACCTTAAGATTTTATATATATCAGGAGAAGAGAGTGAGCAGCAAATACGAATGCGCGCTGATAGAATTGGTATAGAAAATGAGCATTGTTATATTTTAAATGAAACTCGAACAGAGAACATTTTCCATCATATTGCTAATATGGATGATATTGATATATTAGTGATAGATTCTATACAAACATTGCAATCGGAGCGTATTGATAATACTGCTGGTAGTATAACTCAGATTAGAGAAACCACTGCTGAGCTTCAGCGTTTTGCTAAAGAAAGCCATATACCAGTTTTTATTGTTGGTCATATAACCAAAGATGGAAGTATTGCAGGGCCTAAGCTTTTAGAGCATATGGTAGATACGGTTCTACAGTTTGAAGGAGATAGAAATTATGGATATAGAATTCTACGTTCTTTAAAAAATCGTTTTGGCTCCACATCTGAGTTAGGAATTTACGAAATGCTATCCAATGGAATGCGTGAAGTTTCTAATCCATCAGAAATTCTTATTTCGCAACGTGAGGAACAAAGTAGCGGGGTAGCTATCGCTGCAACCATGGAGGGTGGAAGAGCTATGCTTATTGAAGTTCAGGCTCTTGCGTCAACAGCTGTTTATGGAACTCCCCAACGTAGCGCTATGGGATTTGACACTCGTAGATTAAATATGCTTTTGGCTGTTTTAGAGAAAAAAGCCGGGTTTAAACTAAGTACTAAAGATGTTTTTCTTAGTATTGCTGGAGGAATAAAAGTAGATGACCCAGCAATTGATTTGGCAGTTATTACAGCTATTCTATCATCAAATTATGACACTCCCATTGAAGATAATGTGTGTTTTGCTGCAGAAGTAGGGCTGTCGGGAGAAGTGAGAAGTGTAAATAATGCTGAACAAAGAATTCGTGAAGCAGAAAAATTAGGATTTGCAAAAATACATATCTCTAAATATAGCTTAAAAGGAATTCATCAGAAAAATTACAAAATAAAGATTATTGGTCATAGTACCTTAGAACAAGTATTTAAGAGCCTTTTTGTTTAGATAATTATTAACATTATGCTCTGCTTAATTAAAAACATATGCCAATCGATAACTAATCTCGTCAGCAATTACGGGCTTTAAACCTTCATCTTGTGCATCGATAAATATAGTTTGCATTCCGGCATTTTTTCCAAATGCCATATCACTTAAACTATCGCCAATCATAATAGATTTTGAGAAATCTACTTCAGAAAAGTCCTTTTGGGCTTGTAGTGCCATTCCAATTTCGGGTTTACGACATTTATCACCACTGTCTTTAAGAGCGGGGCAAAAATAAACAGCGTCCACTCTTCCTCCCTCTTTTTCAATCTCAGAAAGCATATAAGAGTGAATTTCTTTCAAATCCTCAACAGTCATTTCACCCTTGCCTATTCCCTGCTGATTGGTAACTATAAATATATGCTTGAAATGTTTGCTGAATCGTACAATAGCTTTAATTGAACCCTTAATAAACTGAAAATCTTCGACTCGTTTTACATAATCACCTATAATTCTCTGATTAATAACGCCATCACGATCAATAAAAACCGACCAATTGTCTTTAGTATTTAAATCCTTTAAATTCATTTTGTGCTCTTTTATAATCTTCTGGTACTCCAATATCTATAAAATAGTTAGAAAATGGGAAACCAAAGAAATCAAAATTATTAAGTAGTATTTCGAAAACATCTTTTTCCATGGAAAATTTGCTTAGCAATTTTGCTTTCTCGAAAAATTCTTCTTTTATAATATATACTCCGCCATTTATCACTCCATTACCCTTATACTCACCCTTTTCTGCAAATTTGCTTATGATATTATTATTGGTAATTACACTTCCAAATCTATCCACTGA
>QMPB01000148.1 GCA_003648395.1 Bacteroidota bacterium | reverse complement strand
GAAAAAGATAAAAATATTAGATAAACAGAAATTGAATTTCATCATACAGAATGGATAAAAAAGGACTTTAATACGTCCTCTCATATTTTTTGAGGGGATTTATTATTCACTTATTATATACAATATATAGATTTTCAGCTTTATACTTTCAATTCATTACTATTGTCCTATAAATTATCAAGATATAAATTATGGGTCAACATAAAAACTAGGGATATTAAGAAATAATTATGGGTCAAGTACAAAACCTGTGGAGACCCATCAATACCTAAGAAAAATATTAGTTATTCTAAACAGGAAAAGCTCATTAGGAAGAAGTCTAATGAGCTTTTCTAATATAGTGATTTGATTTATTATCCCCTATCAATAATATATCCTTCCATACCTGCTACCTTATTATTCTCATAAAATGGACTTGCAGAAATTGTATGGTAACTTTTTGTTCCATCTGAATTATATCTGGCTACAATACTTCCTGTAATAGTTTTCCCCTTTAATACCTGAGCAAACACTGTTTCAACAGTTTTTCTATCTTCAGCTTTTCTATTAAGACGATAATCTTGTCCAACAGGATCACCAACATCAGTTTTTGAATATAGCTCTCGCCAAATATCATTTACTTCCACATATATTCCGTCCTTATTAATCTTAAAATAACCAACATTAGATTCTTTAAGTTTCTTTTGGAAGTCAATCATCATTGCTTTTGTATGATCTATCTCAAGGCTTAATGACTCATCAAACATAGAATCATCTTCAACGCCATCAGCATTCATAATTTTTCTTTGAGAAAAGCGCATCAACATTCTAATATTTTCTCTAACAGCAACTTCTGCTTCTTCATCCGACATTTCTTCCCAGCCCGTAATCATTGCTTTAATAGCAGAAAGGGGTTTATAACCAGTAGTAGTAAGATATACGTGAGCAATTACAAAACCCATTAGCAAGAATGCCCCTGCAACATGTACGTATGCAATTGGTTCTAAGGCATATCCATTATGATACATAAGAGAATCTGCAAAAAATATGTATAAGGCACCTGAAGCAACCATAATAGGAAGAATAATAAAATCTAAAGCAAAATAAGTTCCTTTCTGAAGAGGATTAAACTTATTAAACATTGTTTTATTAGTAGGGTGCTCGGCTTGATGAAAAATACCATGAATATAGTATTCAACTTGATCAAAAATATGCTTTTTAGTTGGCATATACATCCTCCACTCACCAGTAATAAACAGCCAGAAGAAGATAAGAATTAATAATCCCATATATGCAAACGCGGCATTATCATGAATCATTACAGCTTTCTGAAAACCCATCAAATGATATGAGCCATGAACTTCAAATCCTGTAAGAGCAAGTGTTAGAATGATAAGAGTTTGAGTCCAATGCCAAAATCTCTCAAATCTACGATAAATATATACTTTTTTCATTATTATAAAACTTAAGATTAATCGAATTAATTATTTTTCTTTGAAAGAAATCTAAGTACAGAATGTCCACTAACACCAAGTACAACAAGTATTAAAAACAGGATACCACCTAATTCTACAACAGCATTTTTATCTCTTCCCGGCAAATAGAAACTAGTAAGATTTGCTAATCTACTATCTCTACTATGGCAACTTTCACATGTAAGAGATTCCTCTTTAGGTGACACCATATGATTTAGTAACCAATAGCTTTCTGTACTTACAAAGTCATATTTACCACTATAAGGTAAGCCTAAATATTCCATTCCTGTTCTGGCAGATGCATCCCAATCAAAATCTGACCAGTAAGCTCCACTTCCTTTAGGTCCAACGGTATGTGGCTGAATTAATGTTTTATAGTTATAATCATAGATTTGTTTTCCACGCATTACTTTAACAGGATATATCTTAGAAGGATGCTCAGAATTAGCTGGATGTATATTATCTTCATAAGACCCCTGTAATTTGTTTAATACAAGTGGTGATTCAGTTATTTTATCCTGAAACATATGTATTTTTGAATTTCCATTAAACCACACATATTCAGGTGTAAGATTTCTTGCTAGAATAGCTGAACCATGTTTAGAACCATATTCTCTGATAGAATCTTCTGAAATCTCTATATGCTCATGATAAGGTTCACCATTTCTAAACTCACCAGCCGTAGACCAGTCCCATTCTATTTTTGTATGATTAACCTTGGCATAAGTAGGGATATGACATGTTTGACAAGCAATTTGCTCAAAGTGTTGATTCAATATTTTACTTTTATGAGGCATGGCAGTGTGACATTGTGTACAGCTACTACGACTTTCATTAGAAGTAGAAAGAGTATAAACATTACCTGATATTTTATGGTTATGAGTTTTATGACATTCTGTACACTCCATATTCAAATCATCTTTTGATTTGCTCGCCATATGCACATCAACCTCTCTTGAGCAGCTATTCTGTGCTATTTCCAAATCGCCATGTTTCACATTGTTTCCTCCACCACCTTTATAGTGACAGCTTCCGCAATTATCTCTATTAGGATATCCAACGTGCTGTGCTACCATAGATAAATCTACAGTGGGAGCAGGATTTCCAGACTTAGATTTTTTATAAGTTCCTGTATTATCATGACAAGCTAGGCAATCGATATTATTCTGATCAGTAAAATCAAAATTCTTATCTTTATAACCATATCCAGCATGACATTTAGAACATAATTTTTCATTGGAGTTTATTCCTATACAGAAGTTATTAGGAACATTTTCTTTTCCTAATTCAACAATTTCACCAGAAACAGTAGTATCTATTTTTACCCATTTCCAATGTTCAGTTTGCATAAACTCTTTACCTCTTTCAGTATGACATTTAATACAAGCTTCTGTTACTTCTTGGCCTGTTTTAAACTCTTTTTGAAGTTCTGCAAATTTCGCATGGTCAGCAGGCAAACTATCCTTAACAACCCTTTGAATTTTCGTATTATCAAATGGCATTAAAACCTTATCTGGATTATAGGACCCAATTATAGAAAAAATGATGATCTCTGGAATCACGATAACCAAGATAACTTGTATTATTTTCTTCATGATATTTCCTTTATATTTAGTATTATTAAAAATTAATATTTATTGTACTATCTTCAACAAAGGAAATGAAAAATCAAGTTAATCTGAGCATATCAAAGGATAATGTTTCACTTATAAAAGTAATATATATTAGTTTATTGCTAATCATTTATTCGATAAAATAAAAAACTAGGGCATAAAAAAAGAAGAGCCTAAGCTCTTCTTTTTTTATTATACTGATTTAATGAATGTTGCATTAGTCACAAACCTCACTTGGGTCAGGCTGAACTACTTTTCTATGTTTGAAATTTAAATCAGGATTAACAATCTCATTAGCCTTAGCTTCCTTCTTCTTACTTGGATTCTCACCAATCACCAAAGGATATTCGTGTACTTTCTCTTTTGCAATATATGCATGCCAGCCATGTTCTAAAGCCGCTTTATGCATAAAACTATTTGCTCCATACCGAAGATTGTATGCATCGTAACCTAGCAAACGAAGATAGCCAACTACAGCAGATCCCTGATGACCTGTATAACAATACACTACGATTTTTTTATTAGTTGGTAATGTAGATAAGTCTTGATTAATATTAAGACTCTTTTTAGGTTGATACCAATGAGCTCCTTTTAAATGAGCTTTATCATAATTTGCTCTAGACCAATAATTAACTATATAATAATCATTAATATCTGAAATAAGATTATCAATAGTAATAGAGAAATTATACTTAATCTCTTCTTTAGCTCTTAGCTCAAGTATCTCTGAAATAGTTCGTCCTTTTGTTTTGAACTCAGGAATTTTTCCTTTAGGTGCTTTTTTTACATATTCATCATTAATATAATTTGAATATTTATTACCGATATTGGTTCTCCAATTATCAGAAAACATTTTATTCCAAGACCCCATACCGTACTTCATACCATAAACACTACCATAGCCAATAGCTCTGAGAATACTAGTAATATATGCTGCACCTTGGCCTGTATTATCAATTATTATTATTTTCTCATATTGATAAATATTGATTGACTTAAGGAAACCAATAATCATTTCACGGTCGACATTAATAGCGCCATCAATATGGCCTTTTACATAATCCTCATGATAACGAGAGTCTATTAAAAGATACTTATCAATATTATCCTTAACATCATCTACACTTAATAAGTAAGGAGAATAAGAATCATTAATATAATCACCACTATTATTAAAGAAATTAACAATTGCTTGTGGTTGATTAACTATGGGTGAAATATCAATTGTAGCTTGCTTGCTATCAATAGTAGCTTCTGTGCATGAACTAAAAGCAATAGCAATGAACACCAACAGAACACCTAATATTTTATTAAACTTTTTCATATGATTATTATTTACTTTATTGTTATATTATTTAATCAACTGTTAGTCACATCCACCACCAGCAGCAGCCTTCTTTTTACGTTTAATCGCTACTTTAGGCTTAGATGTTTTTGCACTAGCAGAATAATTCTGTGCTCCTGCAGTTTCCTTAACTATTTTAGCATAATCGTATTGTGCAATTTCTGGATTATAAGCAGCAGAATAAACATTATAATGGTCAATAATATTATCTTTAATAAACTCATAATTACCAAGAACGATAAAAAAATTCTTTACACCAATTTGTTGCAAAAAGAAACCTGCAAAAATCACTTGCTCAGTAGATTCACCATAAATAATATTCACAATATCTTGGTTTAAAAATACTTTACAATTATTATTTTTAGTCATGGTTCTAAAAGGAATATTAATAGCTCCTTCAATATGACCATTATCAAAAATCATTGGAGTTCTTAAATCAACAAACTGATAATTTGTTGTGCTTTTTTCAGAGTAATAAATATCGCCCAACAATTGAGGAGAAATTACATTAGCCTGACTATTGGCATGTTTAGCGGCTTCTGTTGGTGTCATTGTAAATGATCTAGACTGCTTCGAACCACATGAAGTAAGAGCAATAATTCCAACTAAATAAATAAAAATATATTTTTTCATATCATTTATAGTTTAATCACAACCTCCTCCGGCTGCTGATTTTTTCTTACGTTTAATAGCTACTTTAGGCTTTTTAGTTGCTACTGCTTCTCCAGTTGCAGAACCTCCGCCAAAGTATGCACTAGCAGCTTTTCTAAAATTATATCTTTCAAATTCGCTTCTACTAGCAGTTTCTTTTGGCTCTCTAGGCCGAAGTATAGTTTCTACCCAATGATTTAGACCACCTCTAAGAATATAATTATTCTCGTATCCTAGACGCTTTGTTAGCATCCAAGCTTTTGCAGCCAAATCAGAACTATTAGAATAAAAAACTACAGTTTGTACATCTTGATTAATGGCATCTTCAAATTCAGGGTCAACAATATTCTCTAAAGGAATATTAATAGCACCTTCTAGGCTATACTTTTTATACTCATTTTTTGATCTTAAATCAATTAGAGCTAAAGTTGGGTCATCAGACATTAATCTTCTTGCAAGCTCATCAGTAGTCATATATTTATCTGTTTGAGCAACAATATCAACTAAATCGCAAGGTTGAACTCTATCAATAGGCTCATCACTAGCGCTATTGACAATAAATGTCCAAAAAGCACCAATTAAAAGCAGCCCAACATATAATACATCAAATTTCTTCATTGTTATTAATTTTAAAGTTGATAATCATGTTTTTCAGTTACTTTCTTCTGAATTAGAGTAACAGCAAAGAAAGCTACAGCAGCTACAATGGTTAATAATAGAATAAATAGTCCATCACTAATACCCATCCATTCAGCTATATTAACTCTACCCATTTTACCGCTATTTCTTAGGTCTTCCCATAATGATTCATAAGTAAATGCGTATCCAAAAATACCAATAATTGCACCTAATACAAATATCATTGCATCAATCTTACCAGTAACAGCGGCACAAATACTTGTACCAGGACAAAAGCCACCAATAAGAAATCCAAAAGCCATAATAAATCCACCAATTAAAGTTGGGATCCAAAATGTTTTAGGATAAAAAACTGCATTTATATCAATTAAACCATAGTGATTCATCAAGAATAATCCTATAGCTGCAGTAATAGCAGCCGCAAAAAATACTTTTAATACTACAAAATCGTAACCGTAGAATACTCCTGCTAATTTACGTGTATTAGTAAAGCCAGCAGCTTCGAGAAGAAAGCCAAATCCAATACCAATAATAAAACCTATCAGCAAATTAAGTTCTTCTCCTATTGTTCCCAGTGGAAATAAAGGTCCCATATCAATTTTCTTTTATATTGTTATAACCATAATTTTCTAAAAAAGTAGGCAATTATATACCCACCACCAAATATTGCAATTAGACCGATAAAGCCAGAAAGTGAAAGAACACCCATTCCAGACATTACCATTCCAGAGGTACAACCTCTACCCAATTGAGATCCAACTCCAAAAAATATTCCACCAATTAAGGCAAATATTAAACGAGTACGAGATGAAATATTTGGACCTTTACCAATTTCAAACTTAAGTCTTCCTGCAATTGCAGCAGAAATGATAGCTCCTGCAATAACTCCTAATATTTCAAATATCAGCCAAGATTTAATTGGAGATTCTTCTTCGTTTTGAACTCTAGCTTTAAAAAAGTGAGCTTCCTTAGCGTATTCGTGATTAACATCATTAACAGCCGTAACTACAACTGCTTTTAACGCACCACTTGCGCCCAAGCCTTCGCCAGAGAAATAGTAAGCACCTATCATAAATACTCCTATCAAAATACCCGCGAGGTATGAATTCATATATGTTTTACTTCTTTCCATAATATATATATATTTACAATTAAAGAATATTAAAGCCTGATGCTTGTCCAGCATACACCATTATAAAACGGAATAATAATCCTCCCATAAGTATAAGGAAAGCAGGTATTCCAATTGGAATATGAAAACCTGATAATTCCATTATTTCAAGTATTGCAGGAACAACTAATCCCATTCCAACTATTAATACCCAAAACATTGCTGTATATGGACCTCCCAAGAATAATTGTGCCGCTTCTACTTGTGCAACACCTCCTGAAAGCATTCCCATAAATAAGTGAATAATAAAGAATAATTCTACAGCTATAAGAAATAAATCAATTTTACTGTACATTTTTCTTTCGCTATGATCGTTAGAAAGCCACATAATTAAAGCTGCTGCAGTAGATACTCCAGAAGTTAAAAACAATGGACCTAATATAGCAGAGTTCCATAAAGGACGTGCGTTAAATGCAGATAAAAGAATACCTGTATAAACACCTAATACTATTGACAAATAAATAGTCAAATAGGCAATAAGCTTTTTGTTTTTATTGAATAAAACCATAATCCAAGGTAAAACAGGCAATTTTTTTATTAGGTTATTAGCCCAAATAAAAAGTCCAATTAGTTTACACTTTGGATTTCTATTTTGCAAATATTCAATAGTATCTTCTAAATAGCTCAATGACCAAAGAATAGCTGGAATCATAATAGCAGACAATGTCCAAGCACCCCATGACATAGGAGATTCCATTCTAACATGAAGGAATAGCTGCCAGAAATACATCCAATGATGCAAATCATAAACTAATATCATTGAACCTAAAATAATAATTATAGGAGCAATGATGGGAGCAACTTTTACTGACATAGGCATAGAATCAGCTTTGCCTTTTAGGTAAAAGAAATTGGCGAAGAATAACAGACCTGCTGCCAAACCACCAAAGAATAAATATAGAGCAATAACTGACCCCCAAACTTCTAGATGCGGAGTTATATGTGGTAATGCTTTCCCGCTAACGTATAATACTTCTTCCATAATATTTTCTATTTAAGGTTCTATTTTAAAAAATATAATTGAGGTTTAGTTCCAGCTTCAGGAGCAAGCACATACCAATCTTTTTCTTGAAGAGCTTTTGAAACAGGGCTCTTTGGGTCGTCCAAATCACCAAATATCAAACAACTTGTTGGGCACACATCTACACATGCAGTATTCATACCTTGTGCGAGTCTATGGTCACAGAAAGTACATTTATCAACATATCCATCAGGGTGTATATAGCGAGCTTCGTAAGGACAAGCCTCAATACAAGCCCCGCAACCAATACATTCGTTGTGAGTTACTTTTACTATTCCACCTTCAATTATGTGACTAGCACCAGTAGGGCATGTACGCACACATGGGGTATTGTCACAATGCATACAGCGCTCTGATTTAAAGTGCATTTGCACTGTCTCTGGATAAGTACCTTTTACAGCTTCAACTATCCAGTCTCTACAATATCCTAGAGGGACATTATTTTCTGTTTGACACGCTACTACACAGTCGGAACATCCAACGCATTTTCGCGTATCCATTGCCATGGCATATCTCATGATTTAACCTCCTCTTTTACTGGTGTATTTTTTACTGGCGCTTCCTTTACAGGCTCAGCCTCAGCTACAACTTCTTTAATTGGTTTTTCCAATAAGAAAGTAACAAAATTATTTCTCATTCCTGTTCCTCCCATAATTGGGTCAATCTTAATATTAGTAATAAGTGGAATATCATTTATACCTCTTCCACTTGTTCTTGACAATTTCTTGCTGTTATGTCCAAATCCATGAACCATATAGATTGAGTCAGGGCGAATTCTTTCAGTAAGTCTAGCTTTTGCTGAGAATTCACTTATTACATCATCTTGATTTTTAAGCCAAATATCGGTTCCGTTCTCAATTCCCCAAAGTTTAGCTGTTCTAGGATTTATCCATATATTATTAGTTTCGTAAAGGTCAAATAGATATGGATTATTTTGAGTTCTACCAAATGTATGCATCGGAGCTCTACCATATACTAAATGATAGAACCCTGG
>QMPB01000147.1 GCA_003648395.1 Bacteroidota bacterium | reverse complement strand
CTCCGCTTTTAAAATAGCAGTAAACTGCAATAGCGTGAATGTCAACGAACTTCACGCTTTTTTTATGGAGTAAAACGCCGTAGATTGCCGTTTAACGCCATTTTTTAAGTCAAAATCGTTACCCTTTTTAAAATAGCAAAAAGGGTAACGAGAATCCTTCACTGAGGTTCTTTGAGGTTCATACTCAGTACTATTGCATAGAAATTTTAGATAACATAATTTTGCGTTTTCAAGTAAAGACCTATTGTAAAACACGATTAATTATGTCCGATTTAAAAACATTTAAACTTTTATTCTATATCAATAGAGCAAAAAAGACTAAAAAAGGCTTTTGTTCTATCATTATGAGAATAACTATCAATGGTCAAGCATCAACTTTAAGAATTAATAAATCTGTTAAACCTGCTGTATGGAATTCAAGCCTTGGCTATTGCAAAGCTAAAACAGAGGAACACGAATTAATTAATACTCAAATAGATGCCTTTAAAGCTAGAGCTTACAGAAAATATTCAGAAATAGTAGCATTTCACGATGAGATAGATCCTCAGATGTTGAAAGAAGCTATTCTTGGTATTAATTCTGCTAAAGCGCATACAATTGTTAATGTATGGATTGACTATAACGATGGAGTTAAAAAGTTAATTGGCAAAGAAAAATCGTATACAACATGGCAAAAAAGCAATACATGCCTTAATTATTTTAAAGAATTTCTTGAATATCAGTACCAAAAGAAAGACTTAAGCATGAAGGTTCTAAGACCTAAACATGTTTCTGATTTTGAGCTTTTTCTTAAACTTAATAAAGAATGTGGCTATAATACTACAACTAAGTATCTTCAAAATTTTAAGAAAATTACTAATATTGGGCTGCGAAATAATTGGTTAAAAATTAATCCTTTTATCGATTTTAAACTAAAACTAAAGGAAGTTGACCGTCCATTTCTCTCTGAGGAAGAATTACAAAGAATTATAAACAAAGATATTTCAATACAAAGATTGCGACTTGTGCGAGACATTTTTGTTTTTAGTTGTTTTACTGGACTTGCCTATTCTGACATTAAGAAGCTAAAGAGGTCCGAAATAGAAAAAACTCCCGATGGAATGCTCTGGGTAAGAACCAGGAGAAAGAAGACTAATACAGTCACTCATGTGCCTATTTTAGACGTTCCCATGAAGATTATTAAGCAATATGTGGAGTTAGACAGATTAAACCCTGACGACACTATTTTACCTGTAATAAGCAATCAAAAAACTAATTCCTATCTTAAAGAAATTAGCGATATATGTGGAATAGATAAGAATATTACTTTTCATATTGCTAGGCATACTTTTGCTACAACAATAACTCTTATGAATGGTATTTCCATTGAGTCTGTTAGCAAAATGCTTGGGCATAAAGACATTAGAACTACGCAACATTATGCTAAAATAGTAGACCGAAAAATTGGTGCAGAAATGAGTAGCATTTCTGCAAAACTAAATACTGTATTTTGAGAAATTAAGCATTAATATCAATATATGAATGAAAAACCTAAAACATATTATTCACCAGAGAACTTAAGCTCTTTATCAGCAAAATATAATGTTTCGAATAGAACAATGAAAATATGGCTAGAAGAATTATACCCTGATATTATTATAAAGCATAAAATGACTTTCTCTCCTCGCGAACTAGAAATTATTATTGAACATTTAGGTAGCTATGAATAATACTTTATTAAAGATCAGTTTGATGTGAATACAGACCGTTATTTACAGCAAAAGCAATTAAGTTGGCAATATTTCGTGAATTTGTTTTAGTTAGTATCGTTCTACGATGGGCTTCAATTGTTCGCTTTGACACATTCATTTGATTGGCAATTTCTACACTGTTTTTTCCTTGGCAGATATAAATAATTATCTCTTTTTCTCTTTCTGTAATTGTTCCTCTTGAATTGTTATTATTTGGTAATACAACTCTTTTTCTCTTTAAAGCTTCTATGGTAATTTTATTGACTTTATCATTATAAGCAAGCTCCCCTTCATTCACCTTGTATATAGCTTTCTCTAGCTCTAAGGGGCTTGCATTTTTGAATAAGTAGCCACGAGCTCCTTTCTTTAGCATATACGTAATATAAGACTCTTCATCGTGCATGGTTAATACGATTACTCTCATACTTGGATATTCAAATTTTAATTTCAGAATAGCCTCTGTTCCTGACATTTCTGGCATTTCTATATCCATAAGTACAACATCAGGGATTTTATCAGCAGATTCTAGTTTTTTAAGGAAATCAACACCATTTTCTGCTGTTAATACAACCTCCATACCTTTTACTTTGCTAACTATTTCAGATATCCCCTTTACAACTATCAAATGATCATCAACTATGGCAACCCAAATATTTTTCATAATAGTGTATTTAGTCCTTTTATATCGTTAACTAACATTGGTATAGTAAATTGCAACTCTGTGCCAACTTCAATGTTACTTGTTAGTTTCTGCTCACCTCCAAGTAAGTATATTCGACTTTCCATATTCATAAGCCCATGTCCACCACCTTTTTTCTCCTCAACTAGAAACCCTTTTCCATCATCTTTTATGATAACTTCTAATTTTTTATCATAACTATTAATGAGTAGTACAATCTTTGCAGCATTTGCATATTTTATAGTATTATTACAAAAATTCTTTAATAATTCGATATAACGATAGCTCTAGTTCATCACTAAGGCGATAGTCTTTAATATTAGAATTAATTACTAATTTAACATTTGCTATGCTATCCAACTGTGTCGATAATTCATTCAATTGCATAAATAAGCCAAACTTTTTGAGGGTTGAAGGCGATAAATCATTAATTACTTTCCTTGTTTCCTTAATAATGCTATCAATAGTAGTGATAATTTCGTTTGCTAATTTCTCTCTATCATCTTTATTAGCATCAACTAATTTATGTCCAAGATTATTTGCAGCATAAAGAGAAGTGCCTATTTCATCATGCAAATCCTTAGCAATTCTTTTTCGTTCATCTTCTTGAGTAGTTAGTACGCTCTTAAAAATATCCTTTTGATACTTACTTTCTCTCTCCTGCATCTCTTGATTTTGCTTTGCAACCTTACGCTGTGCAAGAAAAACAATAAGAACAATAGACATAACTAATGAGAACATCACTAATGTTCCTACTATAATATAAACTACTATTTCGTTTGAAAACGCGCTTTCCATAATGCTAAAGTAAATAATAAATTCGTTATAAACGAAACTAAACCGTTAATTGCCCAAATATATTTAAAAGAATCGTAATGATTAACTATAACCCAATCACTTAACAAATAAATAATAAATGTTGTTGAGAAATAGAATAGAAACGTATTATTAATGATTTTAATAGAAATATTATTTATATTAAATGATAAATCAGAGAAATTTGATTTTAGAATTAAAACGATGGAAGAAACCATTATCGATACTGAAGCAATGGAAATTGTTATAAAATCAATATTATGAATTAAGTCCATGCCCTGTGAACTAAGCAAAACCAATAAAACTATGGAATAAATGATAATTATAGTCCTTCTTTTATAAAAACTCCCTAATATTTGGGAATAAAATATTGCAATAAATATAAATTCTATTATTGTAAATAAATTTAATACTGAAATATTATTTATATGAGATTTATTTGTCACATAAAAGAATATATCAAACAGTCCAACAGTAACCAATAAGAATAGGATAATCTTTTCATTCAAACTAATGTTTTTATAAAAAGAAAATCCTATTATTATTGGAAATAAAACCGATAATGCTCCTACAATTGCAATTATTTTATAACTTATCATAATCTACAAAAATAGAACAATATAGTTTAAAATATCATAATGAATCAGGAATATTTTTATTTAATTCCTTCTTTTGGACACATTGCCGGACAAGGAAATGAACGATTTAAAACAATAGCTCCACTTCCAGCACTAGGATTAGTTTGCATTACTTTTAGTGCATTTGCATTGTCCATTCCAAAGAAGATACGTACAACATCAGCTTGGTCTTCCACAAAGAGTTTAATAAAATTAGGGCGTGGTAAAAGGAATGATACTTTGAATAGATTACTTCCCTTATTTTCACTTTCCCATTTATTAATATAAGCACGAGCCTGACTTAATGTAATTACAGTATTAGAGTATAGCTCATAAATTCCTTCAGGATTAAGAATATCTACAAAACCGTCAGTTTCTTCTCCATCAAATTGGTCAAGGGTATATGCACCCACAGCAATCATCTTTTGATTTAAACTTTCATCAAGTCCAAAATAGATATTAATGTGGTTAGTATTATTTCCACTCAATGCATTATACGCTCTTTTAGTAAAACTGATTTCATTATCCTGAAAAGGATTATAAATATTATTTGGACAATTACCAAAGTTTGCCAACCATTCTGCTACCGTTGCAGCATTTACTTCATTTAAATAAGCCATTTGTTTTAGTTTTAAAAATTAATATTACATTTATTAAGAATAAAAATAAAAGGTATTGTTTCTAAAAAGCGGTGCAGAAGTTAGGCAAGTAAGTGAGTAATTTACAATGCTCTATATCCCTTTTCTTTATGTAGGCATCATATAAATTAAAATAGTATAAACACCTACGATTATAGGTATTTATACCTACATTTAATTTACTATTTAGGGGTGAAAGCACAGTGATTTGCTACTATTTTGAACTGTTTGACTTTAATATTATCGTATTAGCCAATGAAAAACATGAAAAGTGATGAATATACGCTCAACTGTTTAGAATTAAGGTATTCTGTTTTTTTGATAGTAGGTGTTTATACCTAAATGTGTAGGTATAAATACGTAATCATCTAATTAGATGTATTTAACATTGTATTAATCGTTAGTTTTGTGATGTATAAAAGTCTATAATTTAACTTTTAAAGAAGTATAAATTAATTAACTAAAAAAACTAAAATGAGTAAAATATCTAATTCATACAAAAGTTTATAATTTAAAACCTTGCTATATTAAACTAATGTAAAAATAGAATCTAGAAATTAAAAGAAAGGGAAATCTGCCTATGAGATAAATCAATAAATTATAAGAAACTTAAATCACAATTATAAATACGAATTGCATAATGTAATTTGAATTCAACTAAATTAATTAAAGGACGGGATTACAGATATTTACTTTCAACATAATTTCCTGCAACCACCGCCCTAGTATAAACCCATAAAAAATAGATTATGAACAAAAGTAAACAATTATTCATTGTATTAGCAATATTGATAACTATGCTAACACAATTTAACGTTATTAACGCTCAAACTACTGAACAACAATTGGTAGATAAGTATTGGAATTATAGAGAAAATCTCACAAATGACTTTATGATAGGACTAGGAAATCACCCAGGCTATAGTCTTCCTGCATCTGAGAGATCATCTAATGGCAACATGAAATGGGCTGATGCAACTATTGCTTTGGGACACTATATTGGTGTGCTTGCAACAGAGTATCATTTACTTAACCAAGAAGGTAAAAACACAAACAGAACAATTGAGGAATTGTATTTAGCATTAACAAGTTTAAATAGGCTAGATAATAATGCTGAAACATTCTACCCATACTCTTCTGGACAAAATGGAAATACTAACGCAAATGGTTTTTTTGTAAGAGATGATGTAAGTGCAATATCCACAGGTGAATATTCGGCTTTAAATACAAATCCTCACTATTCAACTGTATCGGCCTTTGAAAGCGATTTATTAGACATCAATGCTACTTTGGGTTACAGTACTAATAATGAAATGTCGAAGGATCAAGTAATATTCTTACTAATGGGATTAAAATTAGTAGACAAATTTATTCCTTCTAATGTTAAATATGAACTAAATGGTACACCACAAGTAATACCATATTGCTATCCTGCAACTCAGTCAATAAAGGCTGCAGCTAAACAAACAGCCATAAAGATATTAGAATATATTACTTCTAATAAAGGGCCTGCAATATGGAATTGGAAAATTAAAAACCCTATTACTGGAGACATAGTTGCTAGAGGTAATGATGCTTTTCCTTCACATGCCAAAGGCTTTAATGATTTGTATAATCCTTATACAGGTAATGAGTTATTTAGTAGTAATAGTGAGAAAAATACTGCTTTAGCAGACAATAATACACTTAAACTAAATTTCAATATACCAATTATGTCTGGTCAAGGGCATATGGTAATGACTATGGTGGCTATATCAAACCAATTTGGTGGAGACAGTCAATCAAAATTATTTGACCATGGATTTGAATCAAATTATGATTCTGGAGGAATGAATTACCAATGGGAACCTTTATTAAATGCCGTTATTTATGATAATAACACTACTGAATTGAATAATAAGGAAAGTTGGTTTACATCATTCCTTAGCGCAGCCCCTTGTAGTGGCCCATACAATTATGGTAATGGAAATTATGGAGCATATGAATGGAGTGTATCACGTAGGACTACTCAGCCTGAATCCAGAGGGACTTCTTATGGTGGAGATGCTGGTGATTTTAATGGTCTTGACTATATGCTTATTTATAATTTATACAATATATATTACAACCAAAGTAATCTTGTTACTGATAGAAATATTTCCGTAAGACCTGCAAACATAGCCTCTCTTACAGATTATAACATTGCGTTTAATATGCCAAATGTTTTTAATAAAAGCTATACAGAGAATGTTAATGTTACCAATAACTTGTTTATTAATGCTAATAAACAAACTCCAGGCAATCATGTTTTGGGTGGCAACTCTCCCTCAACAGGGCCCACTTTTACTTTTGATTTTAATAAACCTACTTGTCAGGCTCTACCAAGTTATATGAAAATAAATAATGGTGGTAATTTGATAGTTGGGGACCAAACTCAATTGACAGCTACAGTGTTAAGCGGAATAATTAATATTAATGACGGCTCCATTTTAGAAATAGGAAGTAATTCGGATATAAAACTTTATGAAAACTCTACTATTAATGTAAAAAATGGAGGGACACTTATTATTAAAGATGGTGCTAATTTAGAATTATTTGAAAATGCCAAAATTAATATTAATGTTGGCGGATATTGTTGCATCTCTAATAATGCAAATATTATTCTTACTAATTCATCTAATATTATTAAATATTATTATGGGTCTAATTATGGTGTGAACCCAAGCTACGCAAGTATTATTGGAAGTACATCATGCTCTCATCCTGGTGACCTCAGCTATACGGGTAATGGAAGCATTGAATATGATTGTTATGATATTTCAAATTATGATGAAGAAAATATAATAATTACAAATCCTAATATAGTTTGGAATAATGATACAAAGAGTATAAAATATGACCTTATTATTGAGAATGGAGCAAAGCTTACAATTGAAAATAATTCAGAGATCCAATTTAGTAAAGAAGGTAGTATTATTATTAAAAAAGGAGGCAAATTAGTTGTTAATAACTCCACATTGAATAAGTACTACCGTTGTGACGAATTATGGAAGGGTATTTTAGTACAAGGAGATTATGGCGCACTTCAAAGCCCAGAATCAAACCAAGGTGTTTTAGAATTGAAAAATGGAGCTACTATAAAGAATGCTCAAGTAGGAGCTTTTGTTGGTAGCAGTTTTGTTTCTAATATACAACTTCCACTACCATTACCTTTTAATTGGGGAGGTGGAATAATTAAAATCAATAATTCACAATTTCTAAATAATCAAAAGGACATTGTGATGAAGCCCTATGGCTTATATAGTACAAGTACTCAAAAACCAATTCCTCAGGAGAGTTATATTTTAAATACAACATTTAAGAATGATGATGATATGCTTTCTGATATGCTTAATAAAAGGAAGTTTGGTTGTATTTACGTAAATAGCATTAATGGACTAAATATACAAGGAAATATTTTTGAAAACCTTGATAATACACTCGATATGTATGAAAAAGGAACAGGTATAACTGCTAATAATTCCTCTATTATCATTACACCTTACTGTGTTCCAAATATTTCACCTTGTACTAATACCAAAAACCAATTCAAAAATCTTTATAATGGAGTGAGGGTGATAAACGGCTTAAATACATTAGGAGTTGTAAAAGTGAATAATAATATATTTGACAACACCTATCGTGCTATATTGCTTTCGGGTACTTATAATGCTGAAGTGCTATTAAACGATATAAAAGCAGCAAATCAAGCTTTTGCACAAAGTGGTCAACCAAACCCCGGAACTCCATATGGTTTATACATTAAAGGAGGTTCGGGCTTTAAAGTAGAAGAAAATAATATTTGGCGACCTACTTCTAGTGGCCCTGCATTATTTAACGCTTCTCGTGGTATTATTGCAGAAAACACTGGCAAGAATGCTAATCAAATTTACAATAACACCTTCTCTAATCTATTTCTTGGTATTCAATCGCAATTTGAAAATTCAGGTCAAAACGATAACTTTGATGATGTTGGATTAGTATTGTCTTGTAATACCATGAGCAGTAGCTTTTTTGACTTTGCGGCTATGGGCAAGCAAGAGGCTGCAAACCAAACTCGACCACCTGACTATGCTCGTATTGGATTTGCATTGAATCAACTACTTTCAGTTCCTAATCCAAATGGTGGACAAAATATAGATTACCCAGCCGGCAACATTTTTTCACCAGTGAATGGACGTAGTGGCGATTATCAGTTTGATAATATGGATGCTAATAGTGTTATTTATTATTATGATGCCACAAGTAATGCTCCTGCTAATGCTTTACCAACTTTAACTTCTAATGTGGCTACATTAGCATTGTATATATCCAATCCATGCCAATCAAATACAGGAGACAATGGAAGCTCTATAAGTATACTTTATAGCAATTTATCGACGGCACAATTGGCCTT
>QMPB01000146.1 GCA_003648395.1 Bacteroidota bacterium | reverse complement strand
ATTTCAAAAAGCTTCAATATTGATGCCCAGATAGTTGGACGATGTGAAGCAAGTGAAGGCAAAAAACTTACTATTGTTTCGGAATACGGAACATTTAAATATTAAAAAAACCAAAATATTATGCTTGATAAATTAGCAGCAATACATAATAAATTCTTAAATATTTCGGAACAAATGTCTGATCCATCAGTAACTTCTGATATGAAGAAATTTGTAGCTTTAAATAAAGAATATAAAGAACTTGAGCCACTTGATGAGGCATATAAAGAGTATAAAAACATTGTTGAGAATGTGGAATCAAGTCGAGATATTATTGCCAATGAAACAGACTCTGATTTTATAGATATGGCAAAGGAAGAGTTATCTGAATTATTAGCTCGCAAAGTAGAACTTGAAGAAGAGGTTAAGGTATTGATGATACCTAAGGATCCTGAAGATTCAAAGAATATAGTTCTGGAGATTCGTGCTGGTACTGGTGGTGACGAAGCTAGCCTTTTTGCTGGCGACTTATATCGTATGTACACAAAGTTTTGCGAAAGCAAAGGTTGGAAACTAGAAATTGTTGATATTGCAGAAGGCACTATGGGTGGCTATAAAGAAATTGTGCTTAATGTAAGTGGCAAGGACGTTTATGGTACCATGAAATTTGAATCTGGAGTTCACCGAGTACAACGAGTTCCTAAAACAGAGACTCAAGGACGCGTTCATACTTCTGCCGCAACAGTGGCAGTACTTCCTGAGGCCGAGGAGTTTGATATTGTCTTAAATCCTTCCGATATTAGAAAAGATACATATTGTGCATCAGGGCCTGGTGGACAGTCAGTAAACACAACCTACTCTGCCATTAGACTTACTCATGAGCCTACAGGAATCGTAGTTACTTGCCAAGATGAGAAATCCCAATTAAAGAACTTAACTAAAGCAACTAAAGTTCTTCGTACAAGAATCTATGAGCTAGAGTATGCTAAGCATATGGAAGTTATATCTTCTAAACGTAAAACTATGGTTTCTACTGGAGACCGTTCTGCAAAAATTAGAACTTACAACTGGCCACAGGGTAGAGTTACTGATCACCGTATTGGCTTAACTTTATACAATTTACCAGCAATTATTGATGGAGATATTCAAGAGATAATTGAGGGATTACAGATGGCTGAGAATGCGGAGAGATTGAAAGAGGAAATGCAATAATCTTTTATTGATTCTAAATGGCTATAAAAAACGCCAATATTTTCGTTGGATTTATGTTGCCAATCAGTCATTTATCACAATAAACTCCTGATAGTCAACATTGCATCCACCTTAATCTTGACGCCTTTTATACACCAGAGCTTAGATTATATATCTAAAGTAATTATAGTTAATACTATATTCTATAAAACAAACACAAAATGACAAAGCAAGAATTATTTGAGCAAATAAAGAAGAAAAAATCATTCCTATGTGTGGGATTAGATTCTGATATTAATAAGATTCCTAAACACTTATTAGAAAATGAGGACCCTGTTTTTGAATTTAATAAGCAAATTATTGATGCTACTCTTCCCTATACTGTAGCTTATAAGCCAAATATTGCTTTTTACGAGTCTCGCGGTGCTGAGGGTTGGAAAAGTTTAGAAAAAACCATCAACTATCTTAACGAAAAAGCACCTGAAGCGTTCACTATTGCTGATGCAAAACGAGGAGATATCGGTAATACATCAAAAATGTATGCAAAGGCTTTTCTTGAGAATATGCCTTTCGACTCAATTACAGTAGCTCCATATATGGGAGTAGATTCTGTTTCTCCATTTTTAGAGTATGATAATAAATGGGTGGTACTTTTGGCTCTTACATCAAATAAAGGGGCTTTTGATTTTCAGACAGTGAAACCTAGTTCTGATAAAGACGATGAACTTTATAAACAAGTTCTTACAAAATCGCAAGAGTGGGCAAACGACGAACGAATGATGTATGTTGTAGGGGCTACAAAAGCTGAATTTTTTACCGAAATTCGTAAATATGTTCCTGAACATTTTCTTTTAGTTCCTGGTGTTGGAGCACAAGGCGGAAGTTTATCTGAAGTATCAAAATATGGAATGAATGATACTTGTGGCTTATTAGTAAATTCATCTCGAGGAATTATTTTCGCTTCTACTGATGAAAATTTTGCTGAAATTGCTGCTGAAAAAGCTAAGGAGCTTCAAATTGAGATGGAAGGCTTATTAAAGGATAAAGGTGTAATCTAATTCTTTACCACATAAGGTACTTAAGATAGTTAGAACACATAACAAAAAAGAAGGCTAGGAAATATTTCTAGCCTTCTTTTTTTATTGTAGATCTACTCAATAATAAGTTTTAATCTTTTCAGTTTACCTTCAGATCTTATTTCAATTAAATAAAAACCAGGTATAACATTTAGCTCAAAGTTATAATCAGAAGCCGATATTTTACTTTCAGAGTAAACTAGTTTACCAATAGAATTAAATACTGTAATAGAAACATTTTGCAAAACCCCCAATTGTACTCTTACATTTCCACTAGTTGGATTAGGGGAAACAATAATATCATCTATACTACCTTGCTCTTCTATTCCCACTCCAGTAATGGATATGCATGCAGATGTATCAATACATAAATTTTGCGTTATCTCTACAGCATAATTTCCATTAGTAGTTGCTGTAAAAGTTTGTAATGTATCATTCAACAGCATTGTGTAATTTGCATCACAGTCCAACCATTGATAATTTGCAATAAGTGCATTTGCAGTAATGCTTGGGTCATTAATTATAACACCAACATCTGCTACATTTATAGTTAGATATATGGTTAAAATACTATCATATCCTAAACTATTAACCAAAGTATCTTTAACAAAATAGCTGCCAGCTGTAGTATAGGTTTCATCACCACTAGGAACAGTGTAAGTATTACACTTAGTAATGCTAAAACTAGAATCAGAATTATAAAAAATAGGTGCCTTTATTAATTTTACACGATATGGGGCTTCCCCTATTGAATCGTTGACATCGAATATACTTATACATGTATCGTTCAGAATATCGTACTCAAAAAACACTCCCTTATTATTGACTCCTCCAAAACGAGTATAACCATAGAGCTTTCCATTAGTTGCCATAGTGAGGCTTCCTTGAGGAGTTTTTCCACAATTAAGCCCATCAAAATCAAAAAGTTTATTTAGGCTATCCGTTGATAAGTTATATTCGAAAATAACACCAAAGCCATAATCACCACCGTCTCTACATATCCCATAGAACTTGCCATTACTAGCTTCTACTAATGTACTACTCGTATGACCTCCTATGGAATCGTTGAACTCAGCTTTTACAGAAATTGAATTTGAGGTAAAATTGTATTCAAAAAGCACTCCTTTTTGTTCTACCCCTCCCATGTCAGACACGCCATAGAGTTTACCATTACTTGCTTGCATCATACTTGCTTTAAAAGTAGCTGGACCTTGCCAATCAAGAAATTGTTTTTTAATAGTATAGCTACTATTTACTGTATTATACTCATAAAGAACGCCTCTATTCTGAGTTCCCCCAGCAAATGTCAATCCATATAATTTACCATTTGCAGCTAATGTCATAGCAGAATTTGGATACATTCCGTCGCTATAAATAAAATTAAACTTATTGATTATAGTATCTGTAATAATATCATATTCAAAAAGAACACCGCGATTATTTGCTCCTCCTTGGTAGGTTGTGCCATAAAGCTTACCATTATTTGCTTGTACTAAAGCAGCATAAGGCCTATCACCAATATCAACACCATCAAAATCGACTTTCGTTTTCATGATTTTAAGTAAAGGGTCGTATTCAAAAAGTACTCCCATACCATATTTACCCCCATAACGCATTGTACCATAAAACTTCCCATTATTTGCAAGCATTAAGCTTGAGTTTGTAAATTTACCATAAGGACTATAAGCAAAGCTTAAATCTCTGATCAATGTATCAAGAAGGATATCATAATTAAAAAGTGTACCCAAATTTTCTTTTCCTCCTACATTTGTTGCTCCGTAGAGTTTACCATTGTTTGCTAATGTTAGATATCCGCATGGCCATGCTCCATTTATAGTACTATGAAACTCAGACTTAATTGTTAATGTATTGCTAGAAATAACATATTCATATATCACTCCCGCATTATTAACACCACCTTTAAATGTTACTCCATACAACTTTCCATTAGAGTGCTGAATAAGTTGGCCAACTGGAACTCTGCCAGATATATTACTACTAAAATCTAATGTTTTAGTATAAACACCTGTGGTAATATCATATTTAAATAGTACACCATTATTATTAGTTCCTCCGTCTATTGCAGTGCCATACAGCATTCCATTACTCGCTTGCATTAAAGTTGATTGAGGATGCGAGCCTTTTGCAGTTCCATCAAAATCAATCTTCTTAGTTAGTGTATATGTAGTGGTATCGTATTCAAAAAGCACCCCCATATTATTAGTTCCACCATAATATGTCATACCGTATAACTTGCCATTACTTGCTTCAAAAAGTCCAGATGAAGGTTTTTCTCCTTTATTATTACCATCAAAATCTACTCTTTTAGTAATTGTATTAGCGGCAATATTATATTCAAATAATACGCCCTTATTATTAACTCCACCATACATTGTACAGCCATAAATTTTACCACTACTTGTATAAATAATCTGATGTGGCCCCTTTCCTGTTAGGTATGCACTAAAATCTATTTTTTTAACTAAAGTATTTGTAGAAATATCATATTCAAACAAAGTCCCCTTATTATTAGCTCCACCAGAATAAGTAGTGCCATATAATTTACCATTACTTGCCATTACTAGGCCACCATAGGGATGACTACCATTTCCTGCATTATTAAAATGAACCTTAACCAAGTATTCACCCGTAATTTTATCATACTCAAAGAGCACACCATTTGAATATTTGCCACCAATTTGTGTAAGTCCATAAAACTTTCCATTATTTGCCTCGTAAAGTTTCATTCTTCCAGGGTTCTTCCCATAATACTTGAAAACATCATTTTCTATGGTAACAGAATTTAGAGTGGAATCCATTTTATAGATTGTTCCGAAACCATATTCTCCTCCACTCTCTGAGATCCCCCAATACTCTATCGTTTGAGCATTTAGCGTAATAATAGAGAATAAGTATATGGATGCAAATAATAATATATTTTTTATAGTGTTTTTCATATCAGCAAATATAAATAATTATTCTTAAGCATCTCTGAATTAAACAAACAAGGGGAGTATCACTATTATTGGAAGGTATTTTAGCTCCTAACATACACTTTTATGGAGATATTTTAGCACCTAACATACACTTTTATGGAGATAAATCATTACCTTTGCAACACTTTTATGGAGATGAGCGTATAATACAATAATTAAAATACATAAATAATGAGACGAAAGATATATTCAGATTTGCAAGAATGGAAGAAAAACTCCTCCAAGAAGCCTCTATTATTACAAGGTGCCCGCCAAGTTGGGAAAACTTATATTATTAGCCAGTTTGGCAAAAATGAGTATACCCACTTTATTTACCTAAACTTTGAACAGGATAAAACTCTTAAAACATTTTTTGAAGGTTCTCTTAATCCCATATCGATTATTGAAAATATTAGTTTGTATTTAGGTCATAAAATAGAAAGTAAAGACAGCTTAATTTTTTTCGATGAAATTCAAGAAGTCCCCAATGCAATTACCTCATTAAAGTATTTCTACGAACAAAATCCCGAATTTCATATTATCGCTGCAGGCTCTTTGCTAGGAGTTAGCGTAGGAAAAGAGCATAGCTTTCCTGTTGGAAAAGTAAATTTCCTTAGCATGTTTCCCTTAAGCTTTTCGGAGTTTCTTGCAGCAGCAGGAGAAGTTTCTTTACATAATCTAATAAATGAAGGTTTCTTACGTAAATTAGCTGAACCAATCCATGAAAAGCTTAATAATCTTTTTAAGAGATACCTGTATTTGGGTGGAATGCCCGAAGTATTAGCCCACTATTTTGAGCATAAGGATATTGAAGCTGCTAGAAACATTCAAGACGAATTGCTAAAATCTTATGAACGTGATTTTTCGAAATACACCGATAAGAATCAAGCCATAAAAACCTCTGATGTTTGGAATTCTATCCCTTATCAATTGTCCAAAGAAAGTAAAAAATTTAAGTATAGTGATGTAAGAAAGAAAGCTCGTGCAGCACATTACGCACAAACCATAGAATGGCTTAAAAGCGCAGGTTTAATTTATGTGGTATATAACGTCAATACACCAAAAATCCCTATTTCGGGTTATGCTGACCGAAGTAAGTTCAAGATTTATTTATTTGACACTGGCTTAATGGGGGCTTTACTAAAGCTACCTTCATCCATTATTGTCACACCCGATAAGCTATTTGAAGATTATAATGGAGCTTTTATTGAGAATTACACTGCTATCGAATTCAATGCAAATAATATCAACGAATTATTTTATTGGACTTCCAAAAGCGATGCAGAAGTGGACTTTGTAATCCAAGACAAAGATAGGATTATACCCATTGAAATAAAAAGTGGAACAAGCTTAAATACTAAAAGTATTAGAAGTTATGCCAATAAGTATTCCCCAAAATCTATTATAAGAAGTTCGCCACGAAACTATGAGCAAAGAGATAACTTCTATAATTTGCCACTGTATTGGATTTCGCGGGTATTAGAGCTATAATACCAAATACAAATCAAACACGCCGAAATAAATTGTTTCTAATTCACATCTTCTTCGTTAAAAATTATTTAGTTCGATAATAACTACTAATGGTACTCATGATTGCTTCGCAATACCGTAACTGTGGCTATGCAAAGAATTTTTGCCTTGAATATGTGAAATATATTCCAATTTATTTATCAGCAAGTTTGAATTGTAATTGGTATAATTCTATTAATGGTATATAAAACACTAAGTTCAATGCCGACATAAAATTATTAATCAGAAGTTTACATTAATAAAAGTCTGATTAATAATTTAAGCCCCTGTCCCGATTATTATTGGGAAAAAGATTGGCATTTTTTATAGCTATTTACATATTCCTACGATACTGCCCACCAACATTAAATAAGGAATCTGTAATCTGACCAATGGAGCAATATTTAGCAGCTTCCATCAATACTTCAAATACATTCTCATTATTGGCAGCACGCTCTTTTAATTGTGCACACCAATGAGCAGATTCTTTCTTATAATGTTTATGAAGGTTATCCAACATTTCAATCTGGAATTGTTTTTCTTCCTCAGTGGCACGAATTACCTCACCAGGAGTTACCGTTGGCGAGCCTTTTGATGAAAGGAAGGTATTCACTCCCATAATTGGCAACTCTCCAGTATGTTTCAGGGTCTCATAATAAAGTGATTCCTCTTGTATTTTACCACGTTGGTAATTTGTTTCCATAGCACCTAACACACCTCCACGCTCAGTTATACGATCAAACTCAAGCATTACTGCTTCCTCTACTAATTCCGTTAACTCTTCAATTATAAAAGCACCTTGAATAGGGTTTTGATTTTTTGCCAATCCCATTTCATGGTTTATAATCATTTGTATGGCCATTGCTCTGCGTACAGAGTCCTCCGTTGGAGTAGTAATTGCCTCGTCATAAGCGTTGGTATGCAATGAATTACAATTGTCGTAAATAGCGTAAAGTGCTTGCAATGTGGTACGAATATCATTAAAGTCAATTTCCTGAGCATGTAGCGAACGGCCTGAAGTCTGAATATGATATTTAAGCTTTTGTGAACGCTCATTTCCACCATACTTCATCTTCATGGCTTTGGCCCATATCAAGCGAGCCACACGACCTATTACCGCAAACTCAGGGTCAATTCCGTTGCTGAAGAAGAACGATAAGTTTGGCGCAAAATCATCAATATTCAATCCTCGTGAAAGATAATACTCCACATAGGTAAATCCATTGGAAAGTGTAAATGCCAATTGCGAAATTGGGTTTGCACCTGCCTCCGCAATATGATATCCAGATATGGATACCGAATAGAAGTTTCTAACATTATTTTCAATGAAATATTCTTGAATATCACCCATCAATTTCAAAGAGAAATCCGTGGAGAAAATACAGGTATTCTGTGCTTGATCTTCTTTTAAAATATCCGCCTGCACGGTTCCTCGAACCGAGGCAATTGTACGCACTTTAATATCCTCATATATATCTTTTGGCAATACCATATCACCAGTAACTCCAAGCAACATTAATCCTAAACCATCATTACCCTCTGGCAATTCGCCATCATAAGTTGGGCGCTTAGTTCCATCAGCTTTATATATAGCTGCAATCTTTGCTTCCACCTCATTTTCTAGACCATGTTCTTTAATATAAAATTCACATTGTTGGTCTGTGGCTGCATTCATAAAATATCCCACCAAATGCGGTGCAGGGCCATTAATGGTCATGGAAACCGAAGTCATGGCATGCGCCAAATTAAATCCACTGTATAATTTCTTGGCATCATCCAAGCAAGCAATACTTACACCTGAATTACCTATTTTTCCATAAATATCAGGGCGCACATCAGGGTCGTTACCATAAAGTGTTACCGAATCGAAAGCTGTTGATAAACGCTTTGCCGGTAGTCCTTTTGAAACATAATGAAAACGACGATTGGTACGCTCTGGCCCACCTTCTCCCGCAAACATTCGTGTAGGATCTTCACCCTCGCGCTTAAATGGAAATACTCCTGCCGCAAAAGGAAATTCACCAGGAACATTCTCTTTCAAATTCCATTTCAGGATATCACCCCAAGCTTTATATTTAGGCATACTAACTTTTGGAATTTGCAAATGCGATAGCGACTCGGTATGAGTCTCAATCTTCAATTCCTTATCTCGTACTTTAAAAGTATATACTAAGTCTTTATATTTTTT
>QMPB01000145.1 GCA_003648395.1 Bacteroidota bacterium | reverse complement strand
CACTTGAATATATTTTTGATAATAGAAATTTAATAAATCTTAAATCTAATTTTTCAGCATTAATTAAACAAAGATTAGAAAAGTCTGATAGTGTATATTCGATTATTAATCTTCAAGGAAAAGAATTAATAGTTGAGGTTAAATCTACATTAATAAAAGGTGATGATGATCGGTCAGAGAGTATAGCTTCTACTGTTGTTAATATTACTGAGGATATTAATAAAGACATACAACTACAACTTGCTAAAGATAAGTATGCTACAATATTTAAAAAGGCGCCAAATGGAATTTCTATACTAGATAATAGAGGTATTATTGTTGAAGTGAATGAGAGGGACTGTCAGATGTTGGGTTATAGAAAAGAAGAAATGATAGGTAAGCATATTAGTTGTTTCTTTGAAAAAGAACAAATTGCTACATTTAAGAAGAATTTCAAAAAATTCTTAATAAATGGTTATAGTGATTTGGATTTGAAATTAATAAAAAAAGATGGTAGCGAAATATTTGTAAGTAGAAGCGCCAGAGCAATATATACAGACAAAAAAGAGATAACAAGGATAATTGTAATTACAAAAGATAATACAGAGATTGTAAAAGCAAATAATAAACTACATTTATTCTCTGAGGTGCTTGATCAAAGCCCTTCAGTAATAACATTAACAGACTTAAAAGGGAATATATCTTATGTAAACAAAAGGTTTGAAACGGTTACAGGTTATAGAAGTGATGAAGTTTTGGGTAAAAATCCAAGAGTGTTAAAGTCATCACATTATCCATCAGATTTTTACAAAGATTTATGGTCAAAAGTTGGAAAAGGAGAAGTATGGAGTGGGAGATTCTTGAATAAAAGAAAAGATGGGTCAGAATTTTGGGAGCAATCTCTAATATCTCCTTTTTATGATTTAGACAAAAATATTTTAGGTTATATAAAAGCAGCAGAGGAAATTAATTCTTTAGTTGAATTAGAAAATGAGATTGAAGAAAGTAATAAAAGGTATCATGACATATTTGATTTGGTTACAGTGCCAATATTGATTCATAAGAATGGTGTGTTTTTAGATTTGAATGATGCAGGCTTGAAATTCTCAAAAGCTGATAATAAAGAGAGTATTATTGGTAGTAATATTATGCAATATATTCGTAAAGACTACCATGAGGCTGCGATACAGCATATTGCATTAATGAAAAAGACTGGCTGTTCAATACCTATTAACGAGCAGGTATTTGTTAATTTGTTGGGAGAGGAAAGAAATGTTGAAGTTATGAGTTCTCCAATACAATTTAAAGGGGAGCAAGCATTTATGGTTATTTTTGAAGATATTACCGAAAGAAAACAATGGATTCAAACCCTTGAGGATAGTGAAAAGAAGTTTAGAAGTATATTTGAGATGAATCCAGATGCTATATCTATAAGTACACTTGAAGATGGTATGTTGGTTGATATAAACGAGGTTTATACAAAAGAGACAGGCTATAGTAGAGAAGAGGTAATTGGAAATACAGTTAAGAATCTTAATTTGTACAAGGATTTGGATGTACGTGATAAGTTAGTGAATAAGATTGTTTCCCAAGGGTGTTTTAAGAATGAGGAAGTTGAGTTTAGAATAAAAGGTGGAGCAATAAAAACAGCTTTAGTTTCTGCTAAGGTAATGTCTTTTGGGGGTGTAAGTTATTTGTTATATGTATCGCATGATATATCTGAGAGGAAACAAATGGAGGTTGAACTTATGCAAGCTAAAGAACGTGCAGAAGAAAACGATAAACTTAAATCATCATTTTTAGCTAATATGTCGCATGAAATAAGAACTCCTCTAAATGCTATTATTGGTTTTTCTGATTTATTAAAAGAGGATGATATTTCTAAACAAGAGCAGCTTCGATTTATTAATATTATCCAGACTAAAGGTGATGAGTTATTAATGTTAATGAATGATATTATTGATATATCAAAAATTGAAGCTGGTGCCATAGAAATAAGTATAGAACCGATAATTGTAAAATCAATATTAGATAACCTTAGGGATAGTTACAATTGGAATATTGTAGCCAAATTTAATGAAAGAATTAAATTTGTAATTGAGGAAACCAATGCAGAGGATATAATTGTTGATGTGGATGAATTTAGATTAATTCAGATTCTTAACAATTTAATTAGCAATGCTTTAAAGTTTACAGTAGAAGGGGAGGTTAGGCTTAGTGTAAAGTATGATGAATCAAATGTATACTTTGAAGTAAAGGATACTGGAATAGGAATTCCAGAAGATAAACTTAGTTTTATTTTCGAAAGGTTTAGCCAAGTTGATGTTCGGCAAGATACCCTTGTTGGTGGTACAGGTTTAGGTTTAAATATATCAAACAACCTAATACAATTAATGAATGGTTCAATAGAAGTTAGTACTGAAATTGGTACTGGAAGTGTATTTAGGGTAGTCCTTCCAAGAGTGAGATAAAATAAAAAACTTTTATCAATAGCCTTAGGAGGCATATGATAAAAGTTTTTTTTTAGTTAGTATTGTTAGATTCCCTTAAGAGTTCATAGAATTACGTAATCTTTTACGATCGTTCTCTTTTAATAAAATCTTTCTTAAACGAAGGTTCTTAGGTGTAACTTCAAGGTATTCGTTATTACGGATATATTCCATTGCTTCTTCCAATGAAAACTTAATAGCAGGAGTAATTCTCACTTTATCATCATTTCCCGATGAACGCATATTACTAAGCTTTTTGGTTTTCACTAGGTTAATTACAAGGTCGCCTTGGCGAACATGTTCGCCAATTACCATACCTTCATAAATATCCTCACCAGGATGAACAAAGAATTTACCTCTATCTTGTAATTTATCAATAGAAAATGGAATGGAAGTTCCTGTTTCAAGAGCAATAAGAGCACCATTTCGTCTAATTTCTAAATCGCCTTTAATAGGCTCAAAGCCTTTAAGTCTGTGTGCAATTACAGCCTCACCCTCAGTAGCAGTAAGCATCTGATTACGAAGGCCGATAATTCCTCTCGAAGGGATGAAGAATTCTAAATGACTTCTTCCATTCTTAACTTCAATATTTGCAATATCACCTTTTCGTTGAGTTACAAGCTCAATAACTCTTCCTGAGAAATTCTCTGGAACTTGAACTGTTAGCACCTCAACAGGCTCATGTTTAACGCCATTAATATCTTTAATAATTACCTGTGGTTGACCTAGTTGAAGTTCATAACCCTCACGACGCATAGTTTCTACAAGTATTGATAAATGTAGAATGCCTCTACCAAATACCATAAATGCATCAGCCGAATTAGTCTCCTCAACTTTAAGAGCAAGGTTTCTTTCAGTTTCAGCATAGAGTCTATCTCTAATCTGGCGAGAAGTTACATATTTACCATCTTGACCAAAGAAAGGTGAGTTGTTAATTGTAAATAACATGCTCATAGTTGGTTCATCAACATTGATAGGCGAAAGGGCTTCAGGATTCTCAAAATCAGCAACAGTATCGCCAATATCAAAACTATCTAAACCAAAAATCGCACAAATCTCACCACATTGAATTTCTTTCTTAGTTTTTCTTTTTCCAAGTCCTTCAAAAGTATATGCTTCTTTAATGGGAGATTTAGTGATTTCACCTTTTCTATTTACAAGAGAAATATTCATACCAGCTTTTAGGCTGCCTCTAGTTATTTTGCCAATAGCAATTCTTCCAGTATAACTAGAGTAGTCAAGACTAGTAATTCTCATTTGAAGTGTTCCCTCTGCTATTATTGGAGCAGGAATATGTTCTATAATCATATCTAAAAGATATGTTACATCTTCCGTTTGTTTGTTCCAATCAGGACCCATCCAACCATTTTTGGCAGAACCATAAACAGTTGCAAAATCAAGCTGATCCTCAGTTGCATCCAAACTAAACATTAAATCAAAAACAGCCTCCTGAGTATCCTCTGGTGTACAATTAGGTTTGTCAACCTTATTTATTACAACCATTGGCTTAAGGTTAAGCTCAATAGCTTTCTGAAGTACAAATCTAGTTTGAGGCATAGGCCCTTCAAATGCGTCAACAATAAGTAATACGCCATCGGCCATATTTAATACTCTTTCTACTTCTCCACCAAAATCGGAGTGACCTGGAGTATCAATAATATTAATCTTTACACCTTTATATCTAACAGAAACGTTTTTAGATAAAATAGTTATTCCTCTTTCACGTTCTAAATCGTTGCTGTCAAGTATTAAATCTCCAACCTCTTCATTATCGCGAAACATTTTAACTTGGTGCAGAAGTCTATCAACAAGTGTAGTTTTTCCATGGTCAACATGGGCAATAATGGCAATATTTCTTATATCTTCCATAAACATATTATTTGGGCGGCAAAGGTAGTATTAATATTATACCTCTTTACAAGTGATTTTATATTAATATTTATAATACAAAAAGAGGCTTAATTAAAGCCTCTTTTTAATTGTAATATTATGAATATCAGTAATATACTGCTATTTAATATAATCTTTCATATATTTATAATCAGGTGTAAATTCACCATTATGTAGTATTAGTGCACGCTTAAAAGGGGCAGGAATATTCAGCTCAGTAAAAGGGAGAGAGAAGTTTGTCTCTGTAAGATCTTTCACAAATGGAGATAATGCTTCGCTAAATCCGATAGAGGCTTCACGAGGAAGTTCTGATGGTAGTATATCTACAGCCATTGTTAATAAACCGTATCCTTCAAACCCCATACTGGGTTTTCTAGTTTCTGGATTATAAACAAAAACAGGATCTTCAATATATGTTCCTATATGAGTAGACTCTATTGAGCCATCAGGGTCACATGTAACATCACCAATTATTTGTAACTTATTATTAGGGTTTTTAAACAGCTTCTCAAGAAAGTCTTTGGTAATAATTCTAGGATATTCTGGACTCCAATACATACAATTCATTAATATACTAACTTCAGAAACATATTGCTCAAAATTATTCTCGTATTCTTGTGGGTTATTATAATAATGTTGAAGTTCAAATTTTGCTGCACTATCTTTAGGTTTAGAAATATGTTCTTCCTTAAATATTACTTGGTAAATAGTTTTATTGTCAAAATTTCCACTTTCTCTAAGCTTCAATAGTTCATTTGGAGTAATCTCTTTGTTATCAAAAATATTTATTATTTCTTGAGCTCCACGAGCCACATTTCCATATCCAGTAATTCCAACAGTAAGTGGTGCAAGTTCTTTGGGAACTCCATTAGTTTTTAATTCTTCAGCAACTAACTTAAGAGCTTCTTTTGCTTCTTCTAAACTAGAGTATTTATGTGATTGTTTTAAAGTTGAGAAAGCAGTATCTATACCAAGAACTTTATTTCTTTGTCCATATGACCAAAATGAGTTTATCATTCCTGCAAGACCCGCAAATCTTCCAAAGAAAATTAATCGTTTACCACTTTCATCGGCAATTTTCTCGTATTCTATAAGGTTAATTTTTTTTTCAATCATACGTTTTAACAGAGGCATATTATAATCTTGCCCTTTAATAGTGTGAGAGAAAAAAAGATATGTTTTATTTTTTTCAAAAAAATCTATTGGCATTTCTTTAACGCCGAAGATAATGGATGCTTCACTTAATGAATCAGTTATCAGAGCACCAGCATTTTTATATTCACTGTCTGTAAAAACACGTTTTTCTGAACTTTCAACAAGAAACTTGATGTTTGATGATTTTATAGAATTAATATGCTCAGGAATAATAGCGACCCTACGTTCCATTTTATACTTGTCTTCTATTCGTATTCCAATAGTTTTCATATACTTAAATAATTTATTGTGTGTCTTTTTTCTAGTTGCAAAGGTATAATTAATTTGGTTAATATATGCATAAAAAGTCAGACATATAATGGCTAAATATTTGAAGAATGAATTGAAGTAATTAGCCTAGATACTTCTCCAAACATGCTTGAATTATCTTGATAGGCCATTACGAATTTGAATCGTATATGAACTAATTATCTGAACTTGTGAGTTAAGCTTGTAATGAAATCTAGTTATTAGGCTGATAGTCAGTATTTAAATAATTTAATGAAATTATTCGCAAAACATTATTATTTAATAACAAATAACATATATAAAAATTAGAAATTGTTTATCTTTGCTATATTAAATATTTATAAAATTAAGACAATGAGAAACAAAACGATAGCATTATTAATAGTGTTGGTTGGTATTTTTACAGCATGTTCAACAACTACAAGTATTACTGGTTCATGGGTGTCTCCTGAGCATCAAAAAGCTGTGGAGTATAAGAAAGTAGCAGTGGTAGTATTATCAAATAAAACAACTAGTCAGTTGATTTTCGAACAAGCATTTGTTGATAGATTAAAATATCTTGGATATGATGCAATATCAACATCTTCTTTTATTGTACCTGAGGTAGTGAAGAAGGAAAATGCAAAAGTAATAGATAAAATGATGAAAGACAGGGGAGTAGATGCAGTAATTATACTAAGTTTATTAGAAGTTGAAGAAGGAGTTCGGTATGTACCAGGAACTACTTCATATGCACCAAGACCATACTATGGTGGATATTATGGATATTACTATAATAATTATAATCACATGAATTCTCCTGGATATTATGAAGAGACAAAGTCGATATTCTTAGAAAGTAATTTCTATGACTTAACTAAAGGTAAGTTATTGTCATCTATTCAGACAGCGACTGTAGATCCTGCAGGCGCTGATGATTTAGCCGTTTCATTTTCTACAGCAATACTTAAAAAAATGATTGTAGATAAGGTATTGGTTAATAATTCTGGGAAATAGAAATATCGAATATATTTAAATAATAAGAGCCGATGCATGCATCGGCTCTTATTATTTTTATTTAATATTTTGCAAATAAACATCAAATATTAAATCTGATTTCTTTGGAATAAGAGGCAGTCTTCCTGCTTCTCCATAAGCTAAAGAATATGGAATGATAAATCTGTATTTTTCACCCTTTCTCATATAAGTCATTCCTTCATCAAGTCCTTTTATTACGCTACCTTTAGCAGCAACAAATGTTAAGGAATCGCCTCTGTCGTAGCTAGAATCAAATACCCTTCCATCAGTAAAGCGTCCAACATATTGAATTACTACTGTTTTTTCAGGTTTAACTATTTCACCTTCAGTCTTTTTAATTACTATATACTTAAGACCAGATCTTAGAGTGATAGTATCTTTGCTTTCAGTGTCGAATTTAGGGTATTCAATCTTTTCGAATTTTTCTAATTCAACGTCAAATATTAAGTCGGTTTTAGGAGGAATGGGCATTCTTCCATTTTCTCCATATGCTAATTTATAAGGGATTGTGATGCGCCTTTTTTCTCCAGTTTTCATTCCTACTACGCCTTTCTCCCAACCATCAATTACTCTATGTCTTCCTAGAATAAAGTTAAAAGCAACATCTCCATTAAGGTGAGAGGAATCAAATATTTTACCATTGGTAAAGTAGCCTGAGTATTGAACGTAGGCCATGTCGCCAACTTCTATAGGGTCTCCACTTCCTTTTTGAACTATTTGATAAGAGAACGCAGAATCAAGCTCAACTTTCTTTATTTTTGAAACATCCCAAGGTTTTAGACCTTTCTTCAAGGCTACAACTTTTACTGTGAAAAAGAGGGTAGAATTAGCTGGTATTTTACCAACAGCTCTTGCTCCATACGCAATATTAGCTGGAATAATAAACAGAGCAGAATCACCTAAATGCAAATATTGTAATCCTTCATCCCAACCTTTAATAACTCTACCTTGTCCCAAAATAAAATTAATTGGTTGACTGCGGTTGTATGAATCGTCAAAAATAGTTCCATCAGCGAGCTTGCCTACATAATGTACACTGATGTTATCACCACTATCGCATTTTAGAGCCTTTTTATTAATATCGTAAACAGTGTATTTAAGACCAGTATTACTTGTGTATTCTTTATTTTTTTTAATTTTAATGGGTTTATTCTGAGCATATGTACTTAGAAAAAATAAGCTGAATACAGTTAATAGTATTATTTTCATGGATTATTATTTTAGATAATTACAAAACTAATTTATACAAGAAGAGAGAATCTTTTATAGATTCTCTCTTCATAAATATCACAATATTTTTAGTTATTTACTTCTAGTAATTCTACTTCAAAAATAAGAGTAGAATTAGGTGGAATTTGTTGACCAGCACCTCTTTCACCATAACCTAAACGAGATGGAATGATAAGCTTTGCTTTGCCACCAACTTTCATTAGTGCAATACCTTCGTCCCAGCCAGGAATTACTTGCCCTTGACCAAGAGTAAATTCAAATGGCTGTCCTCTGTCTACTGAAGAGTCGAATTTGGTTCCATTAAGTAATGTACCAGTATAATGAACTTTTACTTTTTTTCCGGCAGTTGCTTGAGCACCATCTCCTGCTACTTCTTCAATATAGTATAATCCACTTTTTGTGGGTCTAGTTGTTATGCCATTGCTATTGATATATTTTTTCAAATCATCAATTTCTTTAGCTGCTTGCTTAACGGCTTCACTTTCACGTTTAGCTTTCATTTTATCAGCGGAAATAACTTTAACAATCTCTATATCGTATACAATAGTTGCAAATGGAGGAACATAGCCTCTCATGCCTTGAGCACCAAACGCTAGTGAGAAAGGAATTATCATAGTTGCTTTATCTCCTGTTCTAAGTTTAAGTACACCTGTTTCAAAACCAATTCCTAATTGACCTGTTCCAACTTCTAAGTCAATTGGTTTTTTCTCAGTATATGTATTGATAAATTCTCCGCCATTTGGTCCCAAAACTTTAGCAACCATATTTACAGAAATATAAGATCCAGCAGTTACTTTTGTACCTTTGCCTGATTTATTCTTTATAAAAAATATTCTACTTTCATCAGGTTTAACATTAAGTTTGTTAGAAGCTATATAT
>QMPB01000144.1 GCA_003648395.1 Bacteroidota bacterium | reverse complement strand
TATTTTTTGCCTTCGTTCTCTTTGTTTCGTTTCGCTACGCTTCTCTTCACAAAGAGAACGAAGGCAAAAACAATTACTCTTAAATTATACTTCTTAAAAATTGCATTTACTAATTGAACTTAGACATTTCATTATCTCACACAATATATATTACACTTACTAACCCTTATTAGGAATTGTAAGTATTGGAATTTCTAATTGTTCGATGTATTCTTGTGTTAATGTTCTCTTTTTTAGCAAACTATCAGAATAGCACTTTCTCATTGAAATAAGCAAAGCAACCTTATTTTTGTTAACTATTTTTGATGTTTCTAAAATTAGATTTTTCATCAAGGATGTATCTATATATTCTTTTTCATCATCCATTATTTCTACACCAAACTTTGATAAGTAATTTATTGATTGCTCTTTATACTTATTAAGCACTTTGCTATTATCTTTATCCGAGATTGCTCTAAGAACAAGTTTTGACTTATAACTTTTTGCTAAAATTAGTGTGATAGGAAGCTTCTGTCGCGTATCTATACTTTCATCAATTGCAATATAAATACTATCTATTTCCTTGTTAAAAGTATAATTTACAGGAAACAACAACAACGGACATCCAACTTCAGATTGAATATGCATTTGATAATCTCCTTTAATTAAACTTCTGAATCCCCTATTAATAATGCGCCCCATTAATAATAGATTTATTTGTAATTCGCTTACTATTTTAATAACAGAAGAGAAATTATCTCCTTTAGCAATTCTAAATTCAAAATTTATATATGGCAATTGAGGCACATAATCATTAATTATTGAGTCAACCTTCGCCTTCAATTGATCAATATAATTATTACTAGATGGAATATTTACTATTGATCTATACTCCTTATTATCAATCCAAATAATGGTAACAAAGGATTTCTGCTTTATTGCCAAATCAACTGCAAAGTTTAATACCTGTTTGGAACTAGGCGAAAAATCAAAGACAACAGCTATTTCATTCATAATAAATTAAAACTAAAAAAACTACTGATTTTCTTCAACACTTTGCTTACTCTTTTGTTTTTCAATATTGTAAGGAATATTTACTTTATCTTTTACAACAAAGGCCTGAGGATAGTCTTTTGTAATTGCTTGCAAATAATGTACAGCTTCTAGCTCTGTTCTAAAATCGCCAATTCTAAGTTTGAAATATGGAGAATTATAAACAATATATACTTCTACATTATCATATGTCATAAGAATCTTAGCTTTTTCCATATTTACATCATCACGAGAATTAGCCCCAGTTAGTGACATTATTTGCAATCTATATCCAAATTGATATGGGCGTTCTTCATTAACCTTTATTTTTTTATCTAGTAATGACTTTATGTTCTCCTCCTGAAAAATGGCTATTGCACCAAGAGTATCATTTGGTGCAATTGCTACAGTATAAATAAAATTTGAATCAATTTTCTCTTGAGAAAAACTCGAATTAGCGATAAAGATTAAGAATATTACTATATATATTGTACGAATCATAAATTCCTTTTTTTTGAGAGGACAAATTTACTAAAAACTTTGACTAATTATTACTCCATATTATTTTTATCCTAAAAACAAATCATTAAAAAAGATATGTACTATTTCTAAAAAAGGAATAGTATATATCTTATTTACAAAAACTATACAGTTATACAAAAGATTATAATCCTGGCCTGCTTTTTATTAATTCTCTATTTGCAATACTTAGAATAGGAATTGGAGATTGATTAACAAATTGTTTTCCTTGAGAGCGAAGACTCCACATTGAACCACCAAGTTCGGCATCAATCATTACTGAAATAAGTCCTGCATCTACTTTTTTAGCATAATTTAGAATCGTGCGAGCGCCATCTTCTGTCTTAATATAATGCACAACTACATTCTTAACACCATTTTTAATACAATATGTTTCAGCTTGTTCAGTATAACTATTAATTAATCTTTTAATATTATCCACGTTATTAAAATACAATCCTAGAAGATGAATTTCAGCATCAAAAAGTCGTGCTAATTTCACTGATAGAGGAAGCTTTTGGCGAGTATCTAATGTACTATCAATAGGAATAACTATTACTTTTAGAGCACGATTCACTCCTCTATTGTGGCGAACAGTTATTACTGGGCAAGTTGCCTCTGCAATAATTTTATTTGCAATAGAACCTAATAAATATTTTCTAAATCCATGTGCACCATGCGAACCCTCAAAAATTAAGTTAATTTCTAATTTTTTGGCTGATTTCACAACAGTATTAACAGTATCTCCTTTCTCAAGACGCACCTCAACATTATTTCTAATCGCCACATTACTAATTGAAGCAATTAAGTTATCAAATCTTTCATTTACTGCAACATGTATATCTACCCCTTTTTCAAGTTTCAAATTTTTAACTGAATTAGAGTTTTCTACCCACATAAGTATTAGTTTAGCATTAAACTTTTCAGCTACACTTAAAGCATGATCAAAAGTATTTTTTGACGACTCAGAGAAATCAACTGCTACTAAAAACTTTTCCATAATAAAGTATTTATATTAGTATATTATATATACAATGGATACATTGTATATATATATTATTTTTACTATTTCATTTTATAATCATATATATTCTTTGAACGAATAGAGAGCACAGGGATAGGACTATGATTAACCATTTGCTGCGCATAAGGTCCTAGAAATAAATTCATAGGAGAAGACTCTTGATCTGTCATTATTGATATTAAATCAATATCGTTCTCTTTAGCATATTTGATTGTAGAATTTGTAATGTTTTCTGCATCAAAACTATCTACAGAATATTTAATATCATTATCTTCACAATACTTAGCTGCCTGTTTTACATAACCTTCTACAAGCGAAATAATTGTATCTACTTTTGAAGAAAAAACTGATAATATCACCAACTCAGCATCAAAATGACGTGCTAAATAACTGGTAAATAAGATTTTTTGTCTAGTTTCTCTTGTACTATCAATTGGTAATAATATTTTCTTTATAACTCTATCGTTTCCATCAAAAGCACGCAGCGTAAGTACTGGGCATACGGCATGTGCCACAATCTTATAAGCATTACTGCCCATCCAAAACTCATCAAAACCTGAAGCACCATGTGTTCCTGCAATTATTAAATCAGCATCATGGTATTTAGCTTGATTAGTAATCTCAGTAAAAACTTTACCATAGCGCATTTTATATAAGAATTTACCACCTGTAAATCTTTCTGAATATTCTTCAATTAGACTTTCAAAACGTTTTTTTACTTCCAAACGAGGGTCAGAGGCATTAGAATATACTGTACTAGCTTGCTTGCTTTTATCTACCCAAACCATCATTATATTAGCCTGTATAGCATTAGCAACCATAACAGCAAAGTTCAGCGCGTTTATAGCTCCTTCCGAAAAATCCATTGCTACTATTATTATTCGTTTCATATATATATATATTAATGGTCATACCTGTTTTACCAACAACTTAGTAGATTACACAAAAAAAACATTCTATGCCTATTTAAACTGCGTAGTCCGATAGATGAATTAAACAATTATTTTTATCATATTAATTTCGTATGTATAATTCTATAATATCTCAGTTATTTCACAATTTTTAAATAAAATAAGTTCGTTTAACAAAATGAAAAGTTAGTTATTCATATTTTTTATATTCACAATATTACTATACATTAAGATGAATTTTTAATTCAATTAATTCTATTTATAAATACAGAGTAAAAGTAGGGTTTTTTTTTCTTATTTACTAGTTTTTAACTGTTTTTTTTATTCTAAAGATAAATGCAGTAGGATAATCTATTTATATAAAAGAAATTCTCAGAAATATTTTCAATAAATAATCTCCCGTACTAACTTTAGTATCATTATATTATACAAGTTTTAATTAGTAATAACATAAGTCTCATCTGCTTTTATGAAGTTTAAAAAGTTTAGGCGTACCTTTTACTATATTTTTTTTAAAAAAGGGTCTATTTTTGTTGTTTTTTACTATAAACCAATCATTTTTATATTCTAACAAAAGCTACAATAGCAGCAAACTCACTGAATTTAAAGGAATTCGCATTATAATTATTACCAAATAATTTATTTCAAATTAAAACAAAAAGCTTGTATTAATGAAATAATTGATTACTTTTGCAGCCCCAAAATTATTTAAGATATGGATAAGTTGATTGAATATCAGATACCACATAAGGGACTGAGTATTGGGCAACATGATTACAACTTTCATGTAGATGATAAGTTCTTTGTAAATAAGCAAGTAGATACCATTAATGGTGGTAATTTAGAAGTACATTTTGTACTAGACAAACAGAGCAGGCTAATGCAAGCTGATATTAATATTATTGGTACAATATCACTAATATGTGATAGATGTTTAGATAATTTTGATTATGAGATTAATATAAACCATAATCAAATTTTTAAATTTGGCATAAGTTCAGACATTCATAATGACGATATTATATATCTTGAAGAGGATAATCACTTTATAGATGCTAGTGAATTAATTATGGAGAACATACTTTTACAAATCCCTATTAAAAAAGTTCATCCTGATGATGAGGATGGTAATAGTACTTGCAAAACAGAACAATTAAACCTAATTGATGATTATGCTAAACGAGAGCAAACAGATTCAAGATGGGACGTATTAAAGAATATAAAATTTGACGATTAATAATATATAAATAGAATAGTTATGGCACATCCTAAGCGAAAAATATCAAAAACACGTCGTGATAAACGAAGAACTCACTATAAAGCAGTTGCACCAACATATGTAACTTGCCCAAACTGTGGAGCAACAGTATTATACCACAGAGTTTGTAATGAGTGTGGTACTTATAGAGGTCAGGTAGCAATTGAGAAAGAAGCTGCAGTTTAGTTTTAATTCTCGATTATATATCTTGATAAAGATACTTAGTTAATTATCTGTTGATAATTTGATAAAAAAGCAAAGTTTGTTTTATTAAAAACAATAACTTTGCTTTTTTTATATCCATAAGTTTCGTAAGATTGCAAATTGGTATAAAGAGTCAATAAATAGACAACGATATTATTATATAAAAATTCTATAAGATGATAAAAACTACAGCAGCAATTACAGGAATTGGATCATATTTACCTGAGTATATACTAACCAATCATGAATTAGCTAAAACTTTAGACACTTCTGACGAGTGGATAATGACAAGAATTGGCATTAAAGAGCGCCGCATTCTTAAAGAAGAAAACGAAGGCACTTCATTTATGGGAGTTAGAGCAGTTAACAACCTTCTAGAAAAAACAAATACTAGACCTGAAGAGATTGATTTAGTAATTTGTGCAACAGTAACACCTGACCATGTTTTTCCTGCTACAGCTAATATTATTGCTGATAAAGCTGGTATTAAAAACGCATTTCATTTTGACTTAAATGCAGGATGTTCTGGTTTTTTATATGCTTTAGCAACTGGTGCAAGATACGTAGAGAGTGGAATGTATAAGAAAGTAATAATAATAGGTGCGGACAAGATGTCCTCAATTGTTGATTATACAGACCGTTCGGTTGCTCCCATTTTTGGTGATGGTGCAGGTGCTGTAATGTTAGAGCCAAATAATGAAGGCTTGGGCGTTATTGATATGCTTCTAGAGAGCGATGGTGTAGGTCGTCAATTCTTACATCAAAAAGCTGGGGGCTCTGTATTACCTCCTTCACATAAAACTATTGATGATAAATTACATTATATTTTTCAAGATGGACAACCTGTATTTAAATGGGCAGTATCTAAAATGGCAGATGTATCTGTAGAAATCATGAAGAAACATAATCTTACATCTGATGATATAACTTATTTAGTACCTCATCAAGCAAACATGCGTATTATTTCGGCTACAGCTAAGCGCATGGGGTTAGATCCAAAGAAAGTAATGATTAATATAGAGAAATATGGTAATACAACAGCTGGAACTCTTCCTTTATGTATTGCTGATTATGAGAGCAAGCTCAAGAAAGGTGATAATCTAATCTTATCAACTTTTGGAGCTGGGTTTACTTGGGGTTCTATATATCTAAAATGGGCTTATTAATAATAACGCACAATCTTATTAAACATAAGAAAGGCTAGTAAAATAATTATTTTACTAGCCTTTCTTATGCGACTATATTAAATAAAAAATACGAACTTTTAGTTCGCATTTTTTATTTCTTCTTAAAGCATTCTATTGAAATAAATTCATTGTTGGCTCATAAAAATCCCAATCAATAAATTCTCTATTAGATTTCATTTTCTCAGCATTAAATACCTCTGCCCAATTTTTGTGATTTCTTGCATCATCCTTATTCTCAATAACTACTTTCATCAACTTAACAATATTATCTCTTTCTTCATCAGATTGACCATTAATATCAGTAACTAATAACGAACGTACAGAGTATGTTGGAATATTTTCACTTATCCACTTAGGATAATCAGATTGTTTAATCATTGTTGTATCGTATGTAGCATCTAACTCTTCTTTACCTTTAGAAGGATTTAATGGTAATAGAGTAATTCTATCACGCATTTGCTTTGACATACCAGTAAAATTTGAAACTGGTGCAGCTCCTACATAGAAGAATGCATCTATTCTTTCACTTAACAAAGCTTTTAATGCTTTATCATAAGGGATTTCAACATTATCCCACTTCATTCCTGTAATTTCTTTAATATACTTAGCAGTAATATTAGTTCCTTGTAGAGATGATCCTATGGCAACTTTCTTGCCTTTTAAATCATCATAAGTTTCGATTGTGTTTTTACCTGCATTCTTTAATACTATAATATGGATCTGCTCATTTCCCATTGGCATAATAACTCTTACATTCTCTGTTTTTTTATAAGTACGTGTTAAATCTTTCATAGATTCATATAACAGTACATCATATTGTAGAAAAGCAAGGTCAGTATTACTCTTTATTATTCTCAAAAAGTTATAATAACTACCTTCAGAATCTCTTACTTCTAAGAACTCTAAAGTATCACCTGTTGAAACTTTTTTAGCAACCATAGAAGTATCACCTTCTTCATCAACCACAGGTTTACCGTTTATCATTTCCACTATCATATCACCATCTTCATACGAAGGTGTAGCCAATGTAGGGCGAGCCATTCTTTGCATATCCATAGCCATATCATAGTTAGTACCTCCTTTAAAACCAGAAACAATTAATAATTCAGGCTCAACGTACTCTTGTGCAAACGAAGATGCTGCCATAGCAGTCATTAGCACTATAAGGGACAAAGTAATTTTTAATCTTTTAATCATGTTAAATATTTTAGTATTATTATAATTGTTGTATTAAAAAGCAAATATATAATAAAATACGTTAATTAGAACAAATATATTTCCCTTCTTTAACTCCGAAAAGCCTTTCAACACGTTTTTTACTTTTACCTGCTACCATAATTATTAAATAATCATTAAGCTCAATAACAGTTTCAGAGCGAGCGTTTACATGTAACTTTAAGTTGCCTCCATTGTTATCATGCTTACTTATACCTAATAAAACAATATTATATTTCAGTTTCATTTTCACAAAAACATCATCATAATTTTTATTTAAGAAGGGATTTTCTTTAGTAACAAGGTATTGCTGATTATCAAAATCATCGTCATGTACTGCCGCACCTAAAAGGTCTATATTTAGATCAGCAACATCAGGTTCAAACACGTAGCTAGCTACTAATTTGGAAGCTATTTCATTACGTGCCACTATATACTTAACCCCAGCTGTTACAAAAGTTTCCCTTAATTTGTGATTCTTTATTGCAACTACAACATTAGGTTTAGGATATTTTTTCTTGAAATTAATAACATATAGTAAAGCATCCGTATCGTTTTCTAAACCAAGAAAAACTTCAGAGGCTTTATCGGGGTTCGTTTTTGAAATTGAATCCAAATTATCATAATCTGCATAAAGCACAAAAACATTTTTTTTATCATATAGATTATGTATTAAATCTATATTATCCTTTTTTCTTGTGACAATTGCAACTTTTCGCGAAGCGTGGATCACTTCATCCACAACCATATGACTAAAATCATTCCATCCAATACAAACGATGTGATTTTCAAATGTTGTCCCTTTGTAACCTAACTTATTTTCTTCAATCATGGTAGAAATATTTGACGACATACTACTTATTAAAATACCTAAAACTATCAAACTAGAAAAAATGAAAAAATAGCCTATACCTTTACCTACAACAGAAACAGGCACTATATCGCCATATCCTACAGAAGTAATAGTAACAACCATATACCAAACTGCATCAGAGAAAGAGTGAATACTAGATCCAACAATGTCTTTTTCTACAAAAACAAGAACTATATCTAATATTAAAAATAAAGATAACGTTGTAACACCCCAAATAATGTATTTCTTTATTCTATCGTCCACTATGAATATTTAGTATTTTAAAACGGTAAATATAATAAATTTTATTTTTTTAAAATAAAATATTTATTTATTTAAAATTAATTGTATATTTGACACACTAAATAATACATAAATCACTAAATCAATTATATAATGTCTAATAAACTAAATTACAAATCAGGACTACTTTATTTATACTGGTTAATGTCTGGAGCTGATGGAAAGAAAAACTTTGATCCAAAAGACCCTGAATGGCGCACTATGAATTTAATGCGTGAAACAGAAAAAATCTCTGATGCAGATTTTAATAGTTTTATCAACTCCGACTTAGGATCTTCGGATGACCAATTAAGAGTAGTTATTAAAATATTAGATAAATCTTCCTATAAAGAGAAAGTAAGAGCTCTTGCTTGGATGGACTTAGTTATGATTGCTGATGGAGATATTCATAATAAAGAATACGAACTATATATTAGTGTTTTAAAAAAATTCAACATTAATGATGAAGATGTTAAAAAGGATAAGATTAACTTACCTAAAATTTAATATACTATAACTGTATTTATATCTTTAATTTATGAACTTTA
>QMPB01000143.1 GCA_003648395.1 Bacteroidota bacterium | reverse complement strand
TATATTGATAATATCAATTTTTATGAGCCAAATGGAAATGATGCTGGTGTAATACAAATTTTAGGTGTATATGGTGGTTTTACAGCAACTGCTAATGATATTATTTCTGTATTAGTTCAGAATTATGGTGCAAATAATCAAACAAATATACCTGTGAAGTATGTTTATGATAACGGAACAGTTGTTTCTGAGACTATGCCTTCTTTAGACGCATTTACAACAGATACATTTACATTTGTAACTACTTTTGATGCAACTACAGCTGGAAGTCACTTAATAGCAGCATATACTGAATTAGCAAATGATGAAGATCTAACTAATGATTCTAGTAATATCTCATTTATTACTAATAGCATAACTTCTGTACCTAGTACTTTTGATTTCGTAAATACTACTGTTCCTCAATTGCAATTAGTTCAAAATTCTGGTAGTATAGCAGAATTGAATTCAGAAGCAAATAATGGTAATTCTGGAAACGGTATTTTTATGACTAGTAGTATGGATTCTTATTATACATTTGCTCAATCTGGTGTAGAAGATGCTTTTACAAACACTACACAAATTACAGAAGCGAACTTTGGTGTTGACGCAACTTCTAATTCAAATCTATATATGAGTTTAGATTTAAAAACTCAAACTCCTTACACGAATTGTACATGGGTAAGAGTTATGCTCAACGGTACTACTTATGCTAAATCAATAGATGGTGATTCTGTATGGAAAGATAATACTGCTTGGCAAAATTTAACTTTCGATTTAAGTAGTGTTGCTGGTACAACGTTTGAAGTATCTATACAGGGAGCATTAAAGTATAGTGCTTCTTATTCAGCCCCAGGAAATAAAGTTTATATTGATAATATCAAATTTTTTGAGCCAGCTCAAGATGATTTAAGTGTTACTGCTTTAGTTAGTCCTGAAGGTTCTATGTGTGGAGATGCTGCTGCTGATGTTAAAGTTATTGTTTCTAATTTAGGACTTGCGTCTCAATCGGCTGTGCCTGTTACTGCTATTATAACTACTCCTTCTGGAAATGTTACTTTAACAGGTGTTACTGGTACACTTGCTCCTTCAGGAAATGATACTGTTTCTTTAGGTACTGTAGATGCTAGTGCTTATGGCGTTTATAATGTTGTTTCTTATGCTACATTAGCAACTGATGTAACATATCAAGATAATGATACTCTAACTACTTCATTTGAAATATATACTCCTTTTGCTGTTGATTATGTGGACGGTTTTGAAGGTAGTTTAAATTGGGCTGCAACATCTGGTTGGAGTGTAAGTGCAGTTCATGGAAAAAGTGGAAGAGGTTTATATAAGAATTTCTATGGATCAGGAGCAACTGCTGCTGGTTATGTTTCAATGACAAGAAAGATAGGACCAATACCTTCTGGAGCTGCTTTGAGTTTCGATTATAGATTAATAGAGTATTCTAGTTATCCTAGTAATGCTTTAACAATGGATGCTGATAGTTTTATCTTTATGATATCTACAGACTGTGGAGCTTCATTTGAAACAATTTATGTTATTGATTCTTTAAATCACGTAACTTCAACGGAATGGGCTCATAGACAAATTAATTTGTCTGCTTATGTTGGACAAGACGTTATAATTAAAGTAGAAGGAAAACGAACTGCTGGTGATTATTATTTCGATTTAGATAATTATGGTATTACAAGAGCTTTGGCTGGTATGACACCAGATGCTAATGCTTGTGGTGGAGGTTCTGTTGATCTTTCTGCTGGTTCTTCTGTTTGTTCTGCTACATTATTATTCTCTAGTTATATTGAAGGTTCTTCTAATAATAAAGCTCTAGAGATTTATAATGCAACAGGAGCTACAATTAATCTTGATGATTATTCAATTATGACTAATTATAATGGTAATGCATGGTCTGGACAATATTATTTCCCTGCTGGAGCAACTCTAGCTGCTGGTGATGTGTTTGTTCTTGCAAACAATCAATCTGACGCAGCTATTTTAGCTGTTGCTGATGATACATTGGCTTATAATGAAAGTGGATATGTTGTTGGATTTAATGGTGATGATGTTCGCGCATTATTCCATAAAGTATCTGCTACTGATAGTGTAATGATTGATATTATTGGTCGTTATGATATGGTTGATCCAGGTTCTGGATGGGATGTTGCTGGCGTAGCTTCTGCTACTAAAGATCATACTTTAATTCGTAAACCTAATGTTGTTGTAGGTAATACTATCTGGGATGCTGTTGCAGGTACAGATTCACTATCTTCTGAGTACTTTGTTTATGCTAAGAACGACTTTAGTATGATAGGTTCTCATACCGCAACACCTTATGTCGCTCCTACTTACTTATGGAGTACAGGTGAAACTACTGAAACAATTACTGTTAATCCTACTGCAACTACAACTTATACTGTAACTGTTTCTAATACTAACTGTATGTCATTTGGTTCAGTAATAGTTACTGTTAACCCTTCACCAGTTGTTAATTTAGGAAATGACACAACTATTAAGTGGACTGCTGGTACTGTAACTCTTGATGCAGGAAATCCTAGTGCAACTTGGTTATGGAATACTGGTACAATTACACAAACTGAAACTTTTGACCAATCAAATTTAACTAATGGTTCAGCTAATACTGTTTATGTAGAAGTTACTGAGAATGGTTGTTCTTCTTCTGATACTTTAATAATTACTGTCTTGGATGATGTATCTATTAACAATACAATAAATAATGTTAATGTTAGTATTTACCCTAATCCTAGTAATGGTCAGTTTACTTTGGCTATTAAAGGACTTGAAGGTAACTTTGATATGACAATTATTAATTTATCTGGTCAAGTAGTTTATTCTAATAACTTAACTGCAACTATTAACTTTAGTACTAAAGTTAATGTTCGTAATTTGGCTAGAGGTGTTTACTATGTTAAGCTTAGTAATAATGATGGAGTTAAAACATCAAAACTTATTATTAAATAAACATTAATAATATATATTAATTAGAGGGCAACCATTTGGTTGCCCTTTTTTTATGTGATAAATATAAATTAATGAAAACTAAAACTAATTTATACTATATGATATTAATATTTTATTTTACTTTGTATAATAACGTAGCTTAACAGTAAGTTATTTAAAACTTAGAAAGAGCTTAGGTTTATAAATTAATAAAAAGTTCATCATGCTTGAAATGAACTATTATTGTAATTATTATCACTTTTAATATTCTATGAAACAATTATTCTCGAAACTAATTATTATAATCTTTGTACTTATATCAATTAATAGTAATCTCTTAGCCCAACAGATTATTTCTATTGGTAGTGGAAATGCTACTAATAGTAATCTTCCTTTCCATGGTTATTATAATAATTCATGGACAGCAGCTATATATAAGCAAAGTGAAATGATGGGTATAGTAGGAAGTATTGAATCTATTTCATTCCATGTGTCTAATACACTTTCTAATTATTCAATGTTTAATCAAAAAATTTATATTACAACTATCCCTGATTCTTCATTCTCTAGTCTTGCATATATAGATCCAACAACAATAAATGCTCAGTTGGTTTATGATGATAGCATTTTATGGAATGCAGGAAATCAAGGTTGGTATGAACTAGTATTGTCAAACCCATTTATTTATGTTGGTGGTAATTTATTAATTCTCTGGGAAAATAGAGATGGAAGTTGGTCTTCTTCTTACCCTAGTTTCTATCATACTAATTCACCTGAATCTAATATGAGTAAATTTAATAATGAAGACGCCTCATTTCCATTAACAGATGGTTCGTATGAATTGTCTAGACCAAATATCAAAATGAATTTATCATATTTAGATACTAATAATATTAGAATTGATGAACTACTTTCTCCAATACAGAATTCTATTCCAAGTGTAAATCAATTGATTTCAATAGGAATTGAGAATTATAGTATTAACCCTCAAGATTCATTTATCGTACAATACTCCATTGATGGAGGAAGTACTTTTGTTAGTGAAGTTTGCCTTGATACTATTGAACCTTATGATACATTAGTTTACAATTTCTTGGCTTTAGCTGATATGTCAAATATTGCTTTATATAATTGTATATTTATTGTAAGTAATACAGGAGATACTGTTAATAGTGATGATACTTTAGTAGTAGACATATGGAAAGGTGATGTTTTTCATGGTAATTACACTATCGGAAATTCAACTGTAAATGATTTTAATACTATCTCATCTGCATGTAGAGCGTTAGAAAATTTTGGGGTTTCAGATTCTACAATATTTGTGTTGTCGAGTGATACATTTCATGAGCAAGTTAAGTTACAAGGCCCAATTTCAGGTTCAACACCAGAGAATAAAATAGTTTTTATAGGCCAAGGAAATAATACAATTGTAACAGATACTACAAATAGTTTGAACCCCAATATATTTTCTATTATTGGAACTAAAAATATTGTAATTGACAGTTTGTCAATAGAATCGGTAGGTTTATTATATAATTGTGGTATTAGAATTATTGCTTCTGATAGCATTGTAATAAAGAATTGTAATATTTCTGTGCCTATAAATATAGATACAGTAACAACTAATGCAATAATCGTTTCTAATAGTTTATCCTTAATTAGTAATACCAATGCAAGTAATATTGTTATTGAAAATAATAGGATTCATGGAGGATATTATGGTGTTGGTTTATTTGGAAAATCGTTAAATCATTCTAAAGATATTAGAATAATTAATAATGAAATAGAAGACTATTATTACTTTGGAATTTATTCAAAAGCTCAAGATAGTATTAATATTGTGTTTAATGAAATCTCGGATAGAGGTATGAGTGATAATGGATATGGAATATATATCTCAGAATCGCGTTTAGGTTCAAATATTAATAGTAATAATATAAAATCTAATTTTATATTGAATGGAATTGGAATGTATTTAGGACATTGTAAAGCTAGTTCAATTAATCCTTTTTATATTGTCAATAATATGGTTGTTTCTACACAAGCTACGGTTTCTCCAAATGGAATACATTCATATTATGGAAAACACTTAAGGTATTTTTATAATTCTGTTAGTATCAATAAGGGAGGGTTTAATAGTAGAGTAATTAATGTTAATGGAGGTCTTTATTCTTCTTCATTTGCTGATATTCAGTTTGTTAATAATAATATTGCTAATTTGGGTGATGGATATTCATTTTATTTTGAGGATGACTTTTATCCTACTAAAGTAACAGTATGCAATTATAATAATCTATTTGCTGAAGGGCTTAAATATGCTCACTATGTTACTGATAAGAATAATTTGGCTAGTTGGCAAGCAAGTAGTCAAGGAATTGATTCTAATTCTTTAGCTGTTAATCCATTATTTATTAGTCCTGTCGATTTGCATACTTTTAGTGTGCAGCTTAATGGAAAAGCAAGCTCTAGTATTATTATTTCTAATGATATTGATGTTGAACAGAGAGATACATTATTTCCTGATATTGGTGCAGATGAATATACACCAACAGATATGGATGTTGGTATAGTTGCAATTCTCTCAGATATTAATCCTTACTGTCTTATCACTAATGATACTATTAATGTTGTTGTGAAGAATTATGGAACAGAAAATCAATCAAATATATTAGTTCATTTAGAGATAAACTCTGCACTTGGAGTTGTAATATTTACAGATAGTGTTGATTCTTTGGAATCATGGGAATCAGATACTTTATTCATGGGTGTAATTGCGTCAGGAGCTGCAGGTATATATGAGTATAAGGCTTATACAAATTTGTGGAATGACACTATTAATACAAATGATACTTTAAATACTTTCATTGAAGTATATGCAGCAGATAGTATTGGTTATTTTGAAGATTTTACATCATGGCCTCCAGAAAAGTGGGATACAATAGTAAATTCTGATTTCATGTGGAAGCAGTATGATACTTCAATAGTATATGCAGATTTTAGTGTTAACTCACAAAGAGAAAAATGTGAGTTTTTTTCACCAAGTATAGAAATACCATTGAATAGTGTGTCATATTTGGGGTTTCAGTATTCTTATTTTTTCAATCAGAATAATGTTGATAGCCTAGAAGTTCTAATGAAATTGTGTAATTCCGATGAATGGGTTACTATGTGGAAAGAAGGAGGGAATAGTCTGAATACAGTTGGAAGTAATGATTCCTTAGTAGGTCCTTTTCAAGATGTTCTTATTACAATCCCAATATTTGCAAGAGGAGAAAATGCTAGATTTATGTTTAGAGGAACATCATATTCTGGTTCTAAATTATTTTTGCAAGGAATGACTGTTTTTCTTCCTCCAGATATTAATTTAGGTTCTGACACTGCCGTTTGTGAAAGTTCTAATTATACAATAGGGGTTGATAATTTGTTTGGAGCAACTTATTTGTGGTATAGAGATGGCGATTCTATTGCGAGTAGTAGAAATTATGTAGTTGATTCTACAGGGAGTTATTATTTTGAAGTACATCAATTTGGATTTAGTGATTATGATACTATCAATGTAGAGTATTTCTATCTTCCAATAGTAAACATTGGTGATGATACAACTATTAATTGGGTAGGAGCATCTATTACTCTTGATGCAGGTAATCCTGATGCATCTTGGTTTTGGAGTACAGGGTCAACTAATCAAACAGAAACTTTTGATACACTTAATCTTAATAATGGTACTGATAATCTTGTTTTTGTTGAAGTCACGAAAGATATATGCACTACAACAGATTTTATGACTATTACGGTAACTAATAATATTTCAATAAGGCAAATTACTAAAGACAATTCCATAAATATATTTCCAAATCCAAATAATGGTAGTTTTAATGTTTTAATTAATGGAGAAATAGATGAATTTAGTATTGATATTCTAAACTGTTTTAACCAAATTGTTTATAGAAGTAGTATTAGTAATGAACAAATGAATAAAATTGATTTAGGATTACAAAACATATCTAGTGGAGTATACTTCATAAAAGTGTATAATGATAATGAATTAATGGTTAAAAGGATTATAATTAGGTAGTTATAATGTATTTTCTTGAACGTAATAGGTATATTAAAATTTTAGATTCTCTATAAAAATACCTAATATATACCTAGGATTAGGTATATTATGGGTTATCATTTTGATGTAATTTTGTGTTAAATAATAAAGAGAAGTACCATTTATTCAAGTAAAGACCCTTTCTTACCTACGGAAGGGTCTTTTTAATGCTGTATATTTTGTCATGAGATGGCCTTATTATTCTAAAAATCTAGAATACCTCAGATACTATTTTCTCAATATTATCAGACTTTCCCATAGTATAATAATGTAGTACGGGAGCACCTTTAGCTTTTAGCTCTTTTGATTGAGCAATAGCCCATTCAACACCAAGCTGACGGACTTGAGTATTATCTTTACATTTTAGAGCTTCTTTTACTAATTCTTCTGGTAAATCAATATGAAATGTTTGTGGAAGAATCTGAAGTTGACGTTTTGTGGCTAGTGCCTTAAGACCTGGAATAATAGGCACATTTATTCCTATTGCTCTACATTTGTCAACAAAATCAAAATACTTTTGATTATCAAAAAACATCTGAGTAACAATGTAATCAGCTCCAGCATCTACTTTGTCTTTTAAATTCTTTAAGTCTAGTTGAAAGTTAGCTGCTTCGCTATGTTTTTCAGGATATCCTGCCACTCCAATGCAAAAATGTGTTGGGTGTGAATTAAGTAATTCATCATCTAAGTATTTCCCATTATTCAAATCTGATACTTGCTTTACAAGACCTAGAGCATGACTATGTCCTTCTTTCTCTGGAACAAAGTATCGCTGATTGCTTACGGGGTCTCCACGAACAATTAGAATATTGTCAATGCCAAGAAAATGCAAATCAATAAGTGCATTCTCAGTATCTTCTTTGGTAAAACCACCACAAATAATGTGTGGTACAACATCTTTTTGGGTTTTATATTGTATTGCCGCAGACATACCAACCGTTCCTGGCCTTTTACGTACAGTCTTTTTCTCAAGGTTTCCATCTGGCAACTCTCTATACTCAACCTCTTGTTGATGATATGTTACGTCAATAAATGCAGGATTATATTCCAATAGTCTTGATATGTTATTTTCAAGATGTCCAAAATGTTCTCCTTTTAAAGGAGGAAGTATTTCAAAAGAGAAAAGGGTTTCGTTTGCTTGTTTTATATGGTCTGTTACTTTCATTGTTTTATATTGATTTGGTTATTCCCGGTTTATAGGGATAAATTGATTATTTGTTGAATTATCAGGCTGAGTGTTTTGCAAAGCAAAACGTATCGAAGCTTGACGAATTCATAATTATTAATTTCTAATTCTTAATTAGTTTAGTAGTTGATATTACTATTGAGTAAAACCTCAATGTCCTTTACTTTCATATTCTTCCTATTGGCATAATCTTCAACTTGGTCTTTTGAAATTTTAGCAACATCAAAATATTTAGCTTCTGGATGAGAAAAATAGTAGCCACAAACACTCGCTGCTGGGTACATTGAATATCCATCTGTTAATACAATTCCAGTTTTATTTTCTATATTCATAAGGTCAAATATTTTTCTTTTCTCGCTATGCTCTGGACAAGCAGAATATCCTGGAGCTGGTCTTATTCCTCTATATTTCTCCTTAAGCAAATCATCTTGATTTATCTTCTCAGTAGGAGAGTAGCCCCAAAACTCTGTTCTAAGTTTATAGTGCATTAGTTCAGCGAAAGCTTCGGCAAGTCTGTCTGCTAGTATCTTAATCATTATTGCATTATAATCATCGCCTTCAGACTCATATTGCTGTACTGTTTTTTCAATATTGAAACCAGTGCTCACAGCAAATAATCCCATATAATCTTTTATATTACTTGTGTTGGGTGCAATAAAGTCACTCAAACAATAGTTTGTGTCTTTATTGTCTTCTTGATTTCTTAAGAATTCAAAAGGTATTACTTCACCATTATTATTTGCAAAAATAGTTTCATTTTCAGCATTTGCTTCAAAAATACCAATGGCAGCATTTGCTTTCAGAAGGTTGTTGTTTTTGATATTTTCT
>QMPB01000142.1 GCA_003648395.1 Bacteroidota bacterium | reverse complement strand
AGCAAATTTATTCTATTTTTATCAAAACCAACAATCATTTCTCCACCAATATCTGTTTGTGGAACACCCTGTTGTCCGCTCCTAGCCATCATGGCTTTTGCTGCCGATTGATTTGCCGAAACATCAATATCAGTATACCTTATTGCATATTTATTAAGATGATTCTTTAATGTTGTACACCACGAGCATGTGGGAGTAGAATAAACTGTTACCGCCTTCTGAGGACGACGTTTATCTTCATCGCTCATGGTAGCTTTATACAAACTCGACTCTATTAAGTTTGTATAATATTCACTCGATTGGCATCCTTTAAAATTATTTTTAAAATTTACGCCATCGAATTCTAAAAAACTAGGTACCGATTTTATTCCATACTGAGGGTGAATATCTCTAACCTGAGCTACATTAACAATAAGTATATCGGTATCCTTAAGGTCAATATTTGATACGCTTTCCAGCGCACATTCACTCTGCTTACTTCCACCTTTGTATAACAGAACAAAAGATTGTTTTCCTTCTTCTAAGTTTTCCTGTAATTCCTTAAGCGATTTTATAGTTATCATAATAGTATCATTTTGTAATTGATGGCTTAAAAATTATGCCATAAATTAAAAATGCCATATTGACATTGATTAAGTATTGTTTAAGGGGAATTCTATAGAACTGAGAGCCTATTTACGCTTTTTGCGTTTCCCAGTTTTCTTTTTTTCAGTATTATTTGCTTCCATCTTCCTCTGAAACGATTTTGATATTTTCACCTTATTGCTTCTTGATGGTGGTGGTTTTGAATATTGTGCTGAAGAGCCTACTAAATCCATAATCCACTCCTTTTTCCCCATCTTTATCAGCTCTTTTTGGATATAGCCCTTATTTTCTTTTTTATACCAAAAGAAGAATCTTCTTTGCTTAAGTTTTTCTTGGGGATCTTTCTCTGTGAATACTGGTTTAAGAGTATAAGGATGTACTCCAGAATAAAAAATAACTGCTGCCACAGTCATTGGAGTAGGATTTAGGTCCTGCACCTGTTCCAATTTAAATCCTAAATCTTTGGTTTTAACAGCTAAGTCTGCCATATCCTCAACACTACTCCCTGGATGCGAGGATATAAAATACGGTACAACTTCTTGATTAAGATTAAATTTCTTTGATTTCTCTTCAAATCTCTTTTTAAAAGTATAAAACAAATCAAAGGAAGGCTTTCGCATTATCTTCAATACCTTATCAGAAGTATGCTCTGGGGCTACTTTTAAGCGTCCACTAACATGTTTCTCGGCAACGAGCTCAATATATTTATCAGCACTTAATTTTTCCTTTGCCGATAAGGATTCGTCCACCAATAAATCGTAACGAATTCCACTTCCTATAAAAGCCTTCTTAATTTTAGGATTAGCATTTACCTTCTCATAAACATCAATCAAAGCTTGATGATTTGTATCAAGATTAGGGCATATTTTAGGAAAAATACAACTTGGACGGTTGCAATCAAAACACTCATCCAAATCCACACCCTTCATATTATACATATTTGCAGACGGGCCTCCAAGGTCGCTTAAATATCCTTTAAAATCTGGATGCTTGGTAAGCTCCTCTACCTCCTTAAGAATAGACTCAGGGCTCCTGCTTGCAACAAATTTGCCTTGATGAGCAGAAATAGTGCAAAACGAACAACCGCCAAAACAACCACGGTGCATATTCACCGAAAACTTAATCATATCGTAGGCAGCAATTCTACCACGCTTATTATATTTTGGATGTGGCAAACGAGTATAAGGCAAATCAAAGCTCTTATCAATTTGTTCGGAGCTCATTGTGGGGTAAGGAGGCAATACAACTATCGCTCTGCCCTTATGAAACTGTATTAAGGTTTTAGAATTTATTTTATTCGACTCACGCTCAATATGTTTAAAGTTTGCAGCAAATAAAAGTTTATCCTTCAAGCATTTTTCGTGAGAATTAAGCTCAATAAACTCCCGTTCGTTACGAATCTTACTCAGTTCCTCACCATTTGCTATAAATACCGTTTGATTTACATCCCTAATCTCATTTATTGACTCCCCATTTTTCAAACGATTAAGGATATCAATAATTGGCTGTTCGGCCATGCCATATATAAGCAAATCAGCTTTTGAATCAACAATTATTGAAGGTAAAAGTTTATTTTTCCAATAATCGAAATGAGTTAATCGGCGCAAAGAAGCTTCAATACCTCCAATAACAACAGGAGTATCAGGATATAATTTTTTAAGATTATTGGTATAAACCACAGTGGCATAATCAGGTCTAAAACCAGATTTTTCGCCAGCAGTATATGCATCATTTGAGCGAAGTCGCTTATTTGAAGTATAATGGTTTACCATGGAATCCATATTCCCAGCCGTTACTGCAAAGAAATACTTTGGTTTACCAAATTTTTTAAAATCACGCAAATCGTCCTTCCAATTTGGTTGAGCAACAATAGCTATCTTAAAGCCTGATCGTTCAATTATTCTACCAATTACAGCAGCACCAAAAGAGGGATGGTCAACATAGGAATCTCCTGTAAAAAGCACAACATCCATATCCTCCCAATTTCTCAATTTGGCCTCTTTTACAGTTGTTGGCAACCACGCCTCTATGGGAAAATTTGTCATTGAATATCTTTTATTGTTTTATTCTAAAAAACTATTTTACTAAACCCGTATTATAAGCTTTTCTCAATTCTTTTAAATCTTGAATTTCAGACATTATAGTCTCACCAATATCGGTATCCGAAACACGCTTACGAGTAGATACTTTCTCGAGATATGTGGCTTCAGAAATCATATCCATACCCTCTTCAATAGCCATGCGCTTAGATCTAAACTTCTGATGTGCAACAATTACAAGACCGTAACTATTATAGATAAGAGTATAGCCAGCCAAACCAGTTACCGACTGATATGCTTTGGACATACCGCCATCAATAACAATAACCTTTCCTTCGGCCTTTATTGGACTCTCCCCTTTTTTTACTTTCACAGGTACATGTCCATTTACGATATGGCTTTTTTCTGGGTTAAGATCAAAATCCTTCAAAATCATCTTTGTAACCTCCACACTATCACGATAATCAAAATATGAATTATTTTCCTCTTTGTGTAATTCCTTATTATCAATGAAATAACGCTCAAAAGTGGCCATCTTTTTCTTTCCAAAAAGTGGTGAATCAGGGCCGCACCACAAGTACCACATAATATCTAAATCAATGGAATTAGTTTTCTGTATCCCATAAAAAGCGCTACGTACACGATTATCAAAGAAGTCTAATAATTTCATTCCTTTATGAGTACTATTACCGAAAGTAACCTCTTTTAGTTCACCATCCTCACCCAAAGGAATAGCACCATGAAATAATAATAACCCATTGTACTTAAGATACATAGAGCCTTTAGTAAATAAGAATCGTATATGCTTTTGAAGTTTCTCACTCTTTAAGAAACCTTTTCTTAAATTATTCATAACCTCCTCTTCAGCTTCAGTAAGCTCAAAAGGATTTTTTGGGTCAATAGTAGGGAAATCTGTATCGTTTAAAGGGTATTCTTTTCCATCTTGAAGTAGCACGCCTTTTTCAAAATCGATTCTATCAAGAATTTTCCTGTCGTCCATTCCAAAATCAGGATTACGACTTATTATTTGTCCTTCAAGTTTAAATTGGATTATACTTATTGCTTTATGAACAATATTTAATCTATCAATTTGCTTTTTATTAAGATTATCCTTTCCTGCCTTTATATCAAATTCTTTAGAATATAGGCTATAGGTATCAGAGGCAAATTCGCTCAATGGTCTAAGGTTTATTCCGTAAGAATTCTCTATGGTATGAAGGTTTCCATATCGTGCACTAATACGCAGAACAATGGCAATATAAGCTAGCGAACCTGAGGCAGCGCCCATCCATATCATATCATGATTTCCCCATTGTATATCAATGGATTTATGGTGCAAAAGCTCATCCATAACCTTATCTGCAGAAGGGCCTCTATCAAAAATATCTCCAACAATATGCAGGTGATCAATTGCCAAGTCGTGAATAAAGTTGCTAATGGTAGCTATAAAATCATCTGCGCTATCAAGATCAATAATAGTTTGGATAATCGCCTGAAAATAAGCCTCTTTATCCATAAGATTCTCATTTACATTAAGAAGCTCGTCAGTAATATATCTAAAGTTATTAGGTAATGTTTTTCTTACTTTAGATCTTGAATATTTCGCGGCAAAGCTACGGGCAATTTCTATAATATATCTTAGATTTTTATTATACCAAGCATTTATATCCTTCTCGTATTGCTTAACATATTTAAGTCTTTCGTGAGGATAATAGATTAATGCCGCAAGAAATTGACGATCCTGATACTCCAATCTGTCGGCAAAAATATCGTCAATGCGACCACGGATAACGCCTGAGCCATTGCTAAGAACATGCTTAAAAGTTTCGTATTCGCCATGAATATCGGAAATAAAATGCTCCGTTGCCTTTGGTAAGTTTAATATCGCCTGCAAGTTTATTATTTCGGTATTAACAGAATTAACAGTCGGAAACTGCTTCGATAATAACTGTAGATACTTAATTCGTTCACTAGTCATATTATTCTTTTAGTCTTGTTCTATTCTAAAATTATATAATTAATTAGTTCGCAAATTTAATGATAAAAAAGCAATTAGAGGATATTATTAAACAAGTGTCATATTGTTGTTTGACAATCTAAAATTTATATATTTGCTGTCTCAATTAAAATAAAACCCACTATGAATATAAGGATAGTAAATAAATCCACCAACGACCTTCCTCAGTATGCCACAAAGGCAAGTGCAGGAATTGATTTACGAGCAAATTTGGTAAATGATGTAATAATGAAACCTATGGAAAGAACAATAATCCCTACTGGTTTGTTTATGGAAATTCCTGTGGGATATGAGGCGCAAGTTCGCCCAAGAAGTGGCTTGGCTATAAAAAAAGGTATCACTGTTTTGAATACTCCAGGCACTATTGATGCTGATTATAGAGGAGAGATAATGGTGATTCTAATAAACCTTTCCAACGATACGTTTGTTGTAAAACATGGTGAGCGCATTGCTCAAATGGTAATTGCTGCTCATGAGCAAGCAGAATGGAATCTTGTGGAAGACCTTTCAGAAACTGAACGTGGTGCTGGTGGTTTTGGAAGTACGGGGGTTTAAAAATAAAAGGTAACGAATAAAGTCTTAAGAATAAGGTGAAAAATTATGGGTTGAAAGCACTCTTCACTCTTAATCTCTACTACATCTTACTTCTAATAATTCCATCAATAATTTTCAGCTTTTTGTCGAGCATATTTTGCTCTTTGGCTTCTAGTATTAGGCGAAGATAAGGCTCGGTATTTGAAGGGCGAATATTGAACCACCAATCTTCAAACTCCAATCTATAACCATCAAACTCCATAAACTTTATTACATTCTCCGAGCTTTCGAAATAAGATTTTACAGCTTCCATCGCTCCTTGTTTATCTTCAATCTTATAGTTTATTTCTCCAGAATTAGAGTATGCCTTTATCTCAGAAATAAGTTCCGAAACACTTATTCCTTTATCTTTCATTTGTATTACCACATCAAGCAAAATAGACATTGCCATCATTGCCGAATCCGAATGATAAAATTCCTCAAAATAATAATGCCCTGCTAATTCACCTCCGTATAATGCTCCAATCTCATCAAGTTTTAGCGAAGCAAAGGCTCTTCCAACTTTCCATGTATTAATATCTACCGATCCTAGTTTTTTCAGGTATTCGCCAACAGCTTTAGAACTACGGATATCTTGAAGAACTTTAACCACAGGAGAATCTTTCTTAATAAAATAATGACCCATAGCAGCAATTAGCAAATCTGGAGAAATAAACTCTCCTTTTTCGTCGATAAACATAACTCTATCAGCATCACCATCGAAGATAATTCCTATATCGCTATTATTCTCCAATACCGCTTTTTTGATATCAACAGTATTTTCAGGAACTAGTGGATTGGCCTCATGATTAGGGAAACTTCCATCAAGAGTATCGAAGATATAATTATGATTATCACCAATTATATCCCTAATAATCAAGCCAGCCATTCCGTTGGAACAATCGATACTTATATTAAGCTCTGCTAATCTGTTGGGAACATATTGCTTCTGAAATTCTATATAATCCTTTGTTTTATTAAAGTCAATAATCTTTCCCTGCTGAGCATTCTTCACTATTGGTTTATGCATCATTTTTTCTAGCTCGCCAAGTCCTGTGGCATAACCAACGGGCTTTGCTCCACTTCTAGAAACCTTAAGACCATTATACTCTTTGCCATTATGCGAAGCCGTAATCATAACCGAAGCATCAAAACCAAACTTAGCAGTAAACCAATAAACCATTGGTGTGGTACAAAGACCTGCGTCATAAACATCGGCTCCAGCATCACAAATACCTTTACATAAATATTCATATACCTCTGGTGAGCTTATACGAACATCTCGGCCAATTAGTACTTTATCCGTATCTAATAATTCGGGAAGATAAAAGCCGACCTTATACACATCATTCTTATCAAAATCTTGATTGTAAATTCCTCTTATATCGTATGCATGAAAAGCTTTCATATATTATTATTTTTATATTAAAAATGGAAAGCAAAGTTACTAAAAAACTTAAAGTGCAGAACCTATGAATTCATTCCTTTTAATTTCTTATGCTCTTTGAATTTATCCGTATTTACCAATACTACTCCTGAAATAATTGTTAATGTGGCCATTACTTTTACAAAAGAAGGCAGTTGTTCGCCAAGAATTATGGCAATTATATAGGCAAATACCGGCTGCAAGTACACATAAAAACTTACTGATGTTGGGCTAAGACGTTTTAATCCATACATATTCAGCAGATAGGCAATAAAAGTAAGCATCACTACTATATAGAATATTGAGAACCAGTATTGCGAGAAAACCTCATACCAATTAAATTGAATAAGAGTATTAAAACTCACTGGAATTAGGAATGAACTAGCAATAATATGTAACCAAAACATTGCTGCAATGGGAGAGTATTTTTTGAGCAGCGACTTCAGGATTATCAAAAATAGAGCATAAGCAAATGTATTACCAAAGATCATCATATTACCCTTAATACTACTTAAATCGCTATTATAATTCCCTTGATAGAGTATTAGAATTAATGCACCTAATGCCCCAAGAGCCACTCCGAGTAATTTATTTTTAGTAAGCTTTATTTTTAGAAAAATAGCACTAAGAGTAATTACAATTATTGGATTGCTCACATGTATTGTTGCGGCATCAATAGCGCTGGTGTACTTAAGCCCTGAGAAGAATAAAAACTGATTTAATAGTATTCCAAACAAAGCTGCAAATGCAAATAAACCTAAATCTTTTTTATTGGGCATTATTTTTTCTTTATCAAAATAATACAATATTCCAAACAAGAATGCAGCACCTATTGTTCTAAAAAAAACTAAAGGCAATGTGGCAATATGATTTGTTAAATCATCAGATACCCAATAATTTATTGCAAATAGCACTGCTGAAACAAATAATGCGATATGTGCTTTTAATTTTTCGCTCATCAATAGTTATTATTTTGGAGGGCAAAGGTAGAAAAGTTTAGTTGTTATTCAATGGTGTAATGGGAGGTAAAGTGTGGTAAGGTGTGGTAAGGTGTGGTAATGGGTGGTAAAGTATTGTAAAGTGTGGTAAAGTGTGGTAAGGTTTGGTAAAGTATTGTAAAGTGTGGTAAGGTGTGGTAATGGGTGGTAAAGTGTGGTAGAGTATTGTAGAGTGTGGTAAGGAATTGTAAGAAATAGTAAATCTATCGTAAAACCTTAATTATCTTAATCCCTTATAATATAATGGTTTAATAATTCAAATTTACGGTTAATTGCACAGATTTCACGAATTGGGAATAGACAATGAGAATTAAAATTATTCTTAAAACTAAATTCTTAATTTATTTCACACTTTTACTCTATCCTTCTCTTTTACTCTTCTCCTTTTACACATTAACACTTATCACCCCAAAATCAGATAATTTATTAATTCTCCATTTTAGTAATTTAGTAATTTAGCACATTAATAATTTAGAATTCACAATGAAATACAAACATCTTTTTTTTGATTTAGACCGTACTTTATGGGATTTTGATGCAAACTCCGAGGAAGTACTTATCGATATGTTTAATAAATTTGATATTACTACCCTAGCATGTATCGATTATCAAGAGTTTATTGGTAATTATATAGAAATAAATCACGCTTTGTGGGCAAAATATAGAGTTGGAGAAATCACTAAAGAATTTCTAAGTACACAGCGATTTTATGCTACAATGCTGAAATTCAATATTGATAATTGGGAAATGGCAAAAGAAATGGGTGAGTTTTATGTGAAAGAAAGCCCTTTTAAAAAGCAACTATTTCCTGGCACTATTGAATTATTAGAATCTCTATATCAAAAATACGACTTGCATATTATTACAAATGGATTTGCAGAAGTGCAAACAATTAAGCTTGAGCAAAGTGATTTAGGTAAATATTTTACAGAAATAATAATTAGCGAAGAAACCGATTGGAAAAAGCCTAATCCAAAAATTTTCAATTATTCATTACAAAAAGCTGGAGCATCCGCTGAGGAGAGCATAATGATTGGTGATGACTTAAAAGCCGATATTATTGGCGCTTCAGAAGCTGGTATAGATCAAATATGGGTAAATTTTGACAATACCTATGCCGGATTCAAGCCAACTTATACCGTTGATAGTTTGAAGAAGATTGAAGAGATTTTATAGTCCTCAGTTAGCAGTAGGCAGTAAGCAGTAGGCATTAACTGACTGAAGACTGTAGACTGAAGACTGTAGACTGAAAACTGAAGACTAAATTAAAACTTCTCGTCATACTTAGTCCACAACTCATCACCAAGCAACCAAGCTCTTTCCACAACAGTATTTCCCCATTTCTGAGTATAATCTGTTAAGAATTTATTAAGCTCAGTATCTTTTTGTGCTTTAGAAAGTTCCAATGCCTTGGCTTCGGTATTT
>QMPB01000141.1 GCA_003648395.1 Bacteroidota bacterium | reverse complement strand
TTTTGTGAATACTGTATTATTTAATCAGAATTTCACTATCACTTTGGGTACATTTATGGATGCTGCTAGAGTTGTACAATTTCATGATTTTGATAAAAGTGGCGTAACCGCTTCTGCAACTAAAACTAAAAAAGAAAACCTTAAACAATTAAATTATCAAGATGAAGCTTTTCATATCAGCTATGGTTTAGGATTGCATTTTGCTCTTAATAATAACTTTATTGTAACTGCTGATTATGGTATGGCTGGAAATCCTCAGGATGGAAAGAGTGGGTTGTATATTGGACTAAACTACTTATTTTAGTAGCTATAAAAGATATTGGGACCCATTAAATTATTAGTAATTATCAGTTATTCCCATGTCATCTGTGTTCTAAAATAATACTCTATTACAATGAAAATAAAACATAGCGGAGCAAAGTATTCAGCAATAGTTAAGATTGGAGAATTGCTAAACAAACTGGAATCTGAAAGTGGTGAGAATTATTTAAGACTAAATAGAGGGGTGCCATCTGTTACTAATATCGACTTATCAGAGGTTATTCCATTGATTGATTTCAACTCCAAAGAGCTTCAAGTTTATCCTCCAAATTCGGGGCTTCTAAAGCTACGTGATGCCATTAATAAATACTATTTTCATAATCATACTTCCTCAAATAATATTTTTGTTACTGCCGGAGGAATGAATGCTTTAGACTTGGTTTTCAAGACTCTAAATGCTACCGAGGTTCTTATTCCAGAATTTTATTGGGGTGCTTATACCAATATTATGAAGATTAATAAGGTTGAGAATTCATCTTATTCTTCTTTTGATTTTCTTTTAGAAAATAAAGAAAAATTATCTGGAAAAGCTGTTCTCATTTGCGACCCAAACAATCCAATAGGCAATAAATATGATGATAAAATGCTTTTGGAAGTTGTTGCTGAACTTTACAGAAACAATGTTTCTATTATTTGGGACAGCCCATATCGTAAACTTTTCTACGAAGAAGATGACACATTCTACTCAGAGCTAATTAAATATGACAATGTAATAATTGTAGATAGTTTTAGTAAAGCAATGGGATTAAGTGGTCAGCGATTGGGCTATATTCATTCTAATAATCAGGAATTTAATGGTGAGTTAAACATCAATATTCTATATGCTACCAATGGAATAAATGCCTTTGCACAGCTTTTAGTTTACAATATTCTTGTTACAAAAGAAGGACAAAAAGCAGGGAAAGATTTCCGTAGAAAAACCATAGAAGATATGAACTTGAATATAGAGTACCTTAAAGCTAAAGGTTTGTTAGCTGAGGAATTTTATAAAGATTCTTATCCTGTGGGAATATTTGCTGTGGTAAATATGAGTGAAGAAGAATTGCTAAAGGATAAAATTGGCAGTGTAGGATTATACTATTTTACCAAAGATAATATTGAATATAGTAAGAAGTATTCTAGGATTTGTATTTCAGTTCCTCATGGCGAGTTGAAGGGGTACTTTGATGGGGTATAAAAAAATTAATCTATTATCCCTATCTCATCCCCAAACTTCCCCAAACTCTCAAAAGCAAAATCTGCATCAAAATCAGTATCAAGTTTATCGGAATTAATAAAAACAGTAGTCATTCCTGTATTTTTACCAAATCTAATATCGCCTTTACTGTCTCCTGCCATTAGAGATTTTGAAAATTCTATATCAGGGAAATCTTTTTGGGCTTGAAGAGCCATTCCTATTTCTGGTTTTCTGTTTTCGCTATTACTTGAAGCTAAATCGGGGCAATGATATATTTTATCTATTCTGCCTCCTTGGGCTTCAATTTTTTGAACCATCTTTCTATGAATAATCTCCAAATCAGCCTCACTCATTAGCCCTTTGCCTATACCTTGCTGATTGGTAACTATAAATACATATTTAAACACTTTAGAGAAAATTGCAATAGATTCGAGCACTTTAGGAAGAAATTCAAACTCACTAGTTTTTTTTACATAATCATCCACAAGACGACGATTTATTACTCCATCTCTATCAAGAAACAAAGTCCAATCACCATCATTGATGATCTCTTTAATATTTGAAGTTTTTGAAGTCATCTTGTGCTTTTTCATAATCACTTGGAATGCCAATATCTAAAAAATAATCGGTAAATATTTCTCCAAAGAAAAGTCCATCTTTGTAATATTTCTCAAATACATCATTCTCCAAAGAAAATTTTTCTGGTAAATCCAATTCCTGAAAGAACTTACTGTCAATAATATAAACTCCACCATTAATCAGTCCTTTACCTTGAAATTGTCCTTTCTCGGCAAATTTAGTAATTAGATTATTCTCTTTTAATATTACACTTCCAAACCTTCTAACATCATCTAACTGACGAAGTGCCAATGAAAAACTACTACTCTTAGATTTATGAAATTTATAGAAATTAACTAAATCAATATCAAATAGTGTATCTCCATTTACGACAATGGCTTCATTACCATTAATTTTTGAGAAAGCATATTTAATTCCTCCACCTGTACCCAAAGGAGTTTCTTCTTGAGTATAAACTATTTCAACACCATGAAAATTATTATGAAAATGCTCAACAATTTGTTCAGAGAGATAGCCAACAGCCATAACTACTCTATTTATTCCAAAGTTTTTAAGGTAATTAATTTGATATTCTAAAAATGGTTTCCCATTAATAGGAGCCATTGGTTTGGTGGTATTCTCCAGAACCTCTCTCAATCGAGTACCAAAACCTCCTGCAAGTATTATTGCTTCTTTTATCATTGAGGAAACATTCCTGATTCAACATATTGACATATTATATGACCAATCATAATATGAGATTCCTGTATTCTTGGAGTATCAGAAGATGGAACATTAATAAGAAAATCAGAGTATTCTTTCATTTTTCCACCAGTTTCACCTGTGAAAGCTACGGTAATAATACCTTTTTTTCTGGCCTCAATAAATGCTCGAATAATATTTTTAGAATTTCCAGAAGTAGAAATTCCAACCAATACATCTCCAGTTTTTCCTGCTCCTTTTATATATCTTGCATAAATCTCATCATAACTATAGTCGTTGGCAACAGCAGTAAGATAAGATGTATTTACATGTAATGCTTCAGCTGCTAAAGGTGGTCTATCGTAGTAGAAACGACCAGAAAGTTCGGCGGCAATATGCTGAGCATCAGCCGCACTACCTCCATTGCCGCAGAAATATACATTCCCGTTTTTTCGATAGCATTCTATAATTGAGTGAGTAACTTCTTCTATTGATTTATTGAGGTTATCAGAATCAATAATTGCTTGTTTTACGTTTATCGATTCAGATATTATTTTCTTTATTTCCATAAATATTGTCGTATGATTAGATTGCAAATATAATAATTATAGAGAACTTTTCACAATTTGTTCTAACCAATTATTAGTTAAACAATACTCCGTTGACTTTTTGTTTCTCGCAAAGCCGCAAAGTCGCAACGGTCTGGTTTACAATAATTTATATAAATTCAAGTACTACTTGTAATTGCTTAAATATCAATAATTTATGAAATCATAACCAGCCTGCCCCGATACATCAGGGAACTATTATTAAAAGTACAGTAAACATAATAAAATTCATTCTCAAGTATTTTATACTTCACTTGGTGTAATTATTAGTAAATTTGCACAATACAACAAATACTATGATACTACTTAAAAACGCAAATATTGTTAATGAGAACAAGATTATCAAAGGGGAAATTTTGATTGATGGGGATAAGATAGTTGACGTTGGGACTGAGGTAATGGAAAAGGTTGAGATCCGAAAAAATTCGGGAGAGGCAGAGGTTGACATTATTGATTTGGAAGGAAAGTATGTTTTTCCTGGGATAATTGATGATCAAGTTCATTTTCGCGATCCTGGGCTAACTTATAAAGCAGATATTGCAACAGAAAGTAGAGCTGCTATTGCTGGTGGCGTTACTTCTTATATGGATATGCCAAATAATATTCCCGCTATTCTTACTCAAGAATTACTTGAAAAGAAATATCTGGATGCTGCTACTAAGTCAATGGCTAATTACAGTTTCTATATGGGTGCTTCCAACGATAACTTGGAAGAAGTACTTAAAACAAATCCTAAAAATGTATGTGGTATAAAGGTATTTATGGGCTCTTCTACTGGTAATATGCTTGTTGACGACCCTAGAACATTGGAAGGAATTTTCTCAAAAGCACCAACATTGGTGGCTACACATTGCGAAGACGAAACAACAATAAGAAATAATACGAAGATTTATAAAGAAAAATATGGCGATGATATGCCAATAAAATATCACCCAGAAATTCGCTCTGCTGAGGCTTGTTATTTATCTTCATCGATGGCTGTTAGTTTGGCTAAAAAACACAATACTCGTCTTCATGTTTTACATCTTACAACTGCAAAAGAAATGTCCCTCTTTGATAATTCTATTCCACTTAATAAAAAGAAGATAACTGCTGAAGTATGCGTTCATCATCTTGTATTTAACGATAGCGATTACGATAAATATGGAACTCTAATTAAGTGGAATCCAGCAGTTAAGACTGAGCAAGATCGCAAAGCCCTACTTCAAGCATTAAAGGACAATAAGATTGATGTAATTGCTACTGACCATGCACCTCATACTGCTAAAGAAAAAGAAAATACTTATTTTAAAGCACCTTCTGGAGGACCTTTAGTTCAACATTCTCTAGTAAGTATGCTTGAGTTTTATCATAATGAAGAATTAAGTCTTGAGAAAATCGCTGAAAAGATGTGTCATGCTCCAGCTGATTGCTTTAAAGTTAAAGAAAGAGGCTATATTCGTAAAGGATATTTTGCTGATATAGTGGTGGTTGACTTAAATAATAAATGGACAGTAAATAAAAACAATACATACTATAAAGTAGGATGGTCTCCTTTTGATGGTAAAGAATTTCAATCTAAAGTATTGAGAACTTTTGTTAACGGTAAATTAGTATATGACGAAGGTGAATTTGATAAGAATTTCAAAGGAATGAGACTAGAATTTAACAAATAATCATTGTATTATTGCAAATTAAATAAACCAATATGACAACAAGAATTATTATAATAAGTATCTTACTAAGTATGGTATTTAGTTGCTTTGCACAAATACCTCCAAACTATTACGATAATGCAGTAGGAAAACGAGGGGTGCAGATGCAAGCAGCACTTCATAATATTATTAAAGGACATACATCTATTTCATATTCACAAATATGGACTTCATGTCAAACTACTGATAAGAAAGCAAATGGGAAAGTTTGGGATATGTATTCTGACATACCTGGCAGCACGCCTCCTTATGAATATACTTTCATAACAGATCAGTGTGGTAGCTATTCTGGAGAAAGTTCTTGCTACAATAGAGAACATTCTTTTCCAAAAAGTTGGTTTAATAACCAATCTCCAATGAAAACTGATATTTTTCATATTTACCCAACTGATGGATATGTAAACGGAAGGCGTTCTAATTACTCTTACGGAGAAGTTAGCAATCCAACTTGGACATCACAGAATGGTAGCAAACTTGGACCTAATACTACTCCTGGATTTTCAGGTACTGCATTTGAGCCAATTGATGCTTACAAAGGTGATTTTGCTAGAACATATTTCTATATGGCAACAAGGTATTATTCTGAAGATGCTAGTTGGAATATTAATGATATGATGAATAAATCTCAACCAAAACCATGGGCGTTGAGTATGTTATATCAATGGCATTTACAAGATACTGTTAGCCAGAAAGAATTAGACAGAAATAACGCTGTATATGGGATTCAACACAATAGAAATCCATTTATTGATCATCCAGAATGGGTAGATTCTATCTGGTTTGATAATACTTCTATTGATTGGTTAGTGCGAAATACTTTAGTTAGTTTGTTTCCTAACCCTGCTGTAAATACTATTGAAGTAAAGATAAGTGCAAATAGTGATAATTATTGGGAACTATCAATATTTGATATGCAAGGGCATTTAGTTTTTAATAATTCATTTAATGGAAACTCAACAAAGATTAATATTTCTAAGTTAAATAATGGATTGTATTTTCTTCAACTTAAGAATAAAGATAATACAATCATTAAAAACATTAAATGGATAAAGCAATGAGTAAGATAAGATTAACTAAGGAATTTGAATTTGAAATGGCACATTCGTTACTGAATTATGATGGCTTATGCAAGCATATTCATGGACATTCATACAAACTTGCTGTAACAGTAATAGCCACTCCTAATTGGGATAAAAACTCACCCAAAAGAGGAATGGTAATGGATTTCGGAGATTTGAAAAATATTGTAAATACTCTTATTACAAAACCTCTTGACCATGCTTTTGTAATAAATAGCGAAACCTCTAAAGAATGGTATACAAATAATAATCAACTTTTTGGCAGAATTCATCTAGTAGATTATCAGCCTACATGCGAGAATATGGTAATTGATTTTGCTGAAAAAATTAAAGCAGAATTACCAAAAGGAATAGAATTGTTTAGTGTAAAACTTCACGAAACAGCCACTAGCTTCGCAGAATGGTATGCTTCAGATCAAGAATATTAACCAATGGTTTTAAAACAATACTGTTAATAATTATAGTTTAGTTCCCTTTTTCATCCTTAATAAGCATGTATATTTGTACTAATGAAGAATTTTTTATCCTCGGTTCGTAATAATTACTCAGAAATATATAAGGTCTTTCTATTTCTTAGTACACTAATAATATTACTGTTCTTATCTCCTAAAGGAAAACAATTTAGATACGAATTTCACGAATCTAGCCCTTGGCTTTACGAAGAGCTAGTTGCCCCAGCTGATTTTCCTATTAAGAAATCACAAAAAGAGATTGATGCTGAAATAAATTCTATTAATAATAGTTCAAAATTATATTTTAAATACGATGATGAAATTACTCAATATATTTCTGACAATATTTCGTCTAAATTTGATACCGTTTGGCTTAAGACTTTTGGTTTTGGTGAGAGAAAAGCATATGCAATAAATAAAGAATTATGTATTAAACTTAGTAATGAAATTCTTGAAACAGGCTTGCTTAAAAAGTCTAAATTATTAAAAAATGAGAATAAAGACAAAGTAGTATATATTGTTAGAAATAAAATTGCTCAAGAGACATTTCTTAATTATTTTTTTACATCTAAGTCTAGTTATTTGCTAATTAAAGAAGAAGCAAATAAAACGCCAGGAGCAAAAGTCAATTTTGTTTTAGAATTTTTATCTAATAATCTTTCTCCAAATATTGTTTATGATGCAGAAAAAACAGAAACAGAAAAACAAATAAAATTAGCACAAATATCACCAAACAAGGGTATTATCCTCAAGGGAGAACACATAATTTCAAAGGGAGAAATTATTGATAAAAAAACTTTTAAAATTCTTGAATCACTAAAATATGATTACCTTAATAAGTCTCAAAACTCACAAGTTGGGCTTTATATTGGTAAAATTATTCTTATTAGTTTACCACTTTTAACCCTTGGTTTATTTTTATTATTTTTCAGACCAGATATTATTGAGGATACCAAAAACTTAATAATGATTTTCATATTAATCATCATTATGGTGTCAATTACAAGAATAATAGTTGAGTATAATAGTAATTATGTGCTTATTATTCCTATAATGCTTATACCAATCATCATTAGAGCATTTTACGATACTAGATTGGCACTTATTGTTCATATTACTACTTCAATACTTGTTAGTTTTAATGTGCCAAATAGCTTTCTTTTTCTTTTCTTACAAATAATGACTGGACTAATTACTATAACTAGCATAGTAAAACTCCAAAAAAGATCTCAGTTTTTTCTTACCGCCCTATACATTTTTATTAGCTATAGTGTAATATATATAGGAATAGAATTGGTGACAGAAGGAAGCATAAATGTAATTAAATGGCAAGGTTTCGTTTTCTTTGCAACCTCAGCAGTACTAACTCTATTAGCTTCTCCTTTAATATATTTATTTGAAAAAATATTTGGAATGGTTACAGATGTTTCGCTACTTGAATATGCTGACACTAACAATAGTTTAATTCGTGAACTTTCAAATAAAGCCCCTGGTACTTTCAATCACTGTATTCAAGTATCAAATCTTGCTGAAGAAGCTGCTGTTGAAATTGGGGCAAATGCTCTACTTATAAGAGCTGGAGCTATGTATCATGATATTGGTAAAATGAATAATCCAATATATTTTACTGAAAATCAGAGTGGCAGCTATAGTCCTCATGATGAACTTAGCTATGAAGAAAGTGCCGAAATAATAATTGGGCATGTTCTAAACGGTGTTAAGTTAGCAAAAGAGCATAATATACCTAATCAAATAATTGATTTTATTAGAACTCATCATGGAACAAAACGGGTTGAATATTTCTATCGCATGCATAAGAATGAATTGCCTGATGAGGAAATCAAACTTAGTACTTTTACTTACCATGGGCCTATTCCATATTCAAAAGAAACATGTATTCTTATGATGGCTGATGCTGTGGAAGCAGCTTCTAGGAGCATAAAAACGCCTGATTCTAAATCAATTAGCCTCCTTGTTGATGCTGTTGTGAAGTCTCAACTAGACCAAGGTCAGTATAATAATGCTAACATTAGCCTTCGTGAAATTAATACAGTAAAAAAAGTCTTTAAACGAAAACTATTGAATATCTATCATCTGAGAATAGAATATCCTGACGAGAAATAGTATTCAAAAGACAATACATATTTATCCTATAATTTATTCCATTGCGGCAGCAACTACAATCGACATAAACTTACTCTTATCACTATCGCTTCTACTTGTTAATACAACAGGAACTTTCGCTCCCATAATAACAGCTGCAGAAAAAGAACCTCCCATGAAATTCAATGTTTTATACATAATATTAGCAGAATAAATATCAGGGGTAAGAATTAAGTCAACATCACCAGCAACAGGACTTTCAATTCCTTTATGATGAGCAGCTTCAGAAGAAACAGCATTATCGAGGGCTAGAGGCCCATCAACAATACAATTGGTAATCTGATTTCTCTTATTCATCATAGTCATAAGAGCAACATCTGTAGATG